>CAZJJF010000023.1:0-19571 GCA_964546245.1 uncultured Anaerolineales bacterium | reverse complement strand
TTACCCTTGACAATCCGTGCGAAACCTGATACATTAATGTTAGGCTGCCCTAAATCAGCAACCCCTCCATCACAGGGGTTTGAGAAGGTTCACCGCTATGACTGACCTGACCGAGACTGCTATCGAGATGCAGGCTGCCGACCAAAGCGCCCGTCAACCTGAGCCAAATCAACCCGCCGCCGGTTCAGACGTCGCCGCGACGCGCGTCTCGCGGCGTCACTTCATGGCCGCCGCGCTGGGCACGGCCGCCACCGCGGCCCTGGCCGCCCATAGCGCCTCTCGGGTCGCGCTGGCCCAGGGGCCGACACCTCACGCAGGCCACACGCCGACGCCTGCGCCCCACGGAGGACATAGCGGCGTGCCCATGGGGAGTATGGGACCAGCGGTCGTTCTCCCCGGCTCAGCCACAGGGAGCGTGCCGATGTCGGTGGAGGGGTTGCCGGCCGACGTGCGGGAGCGGCTGGCGCATCCGGAAGGTTTCACTCCCAATCCCATGGAGTTCCTGACGAAGTTCGATTATGGCAGGGTGAGCCAGCTACCAGATGGTCGCACCCTGCGTGAATACACCATCATCGCCCTGGACGCCGACCTGGAGGTCGCGCCAGGGATTATGTTCCCCGCCTGGACGTTCAACGGCAGCATCCCAGCCCCAACCCTGCGGGCCACCGAGGGCGATCTGATGCGTGTCCAGTTCGCGAATGCCAGCGCGCATCCGCACTCGTTGCACTTCCACGGGATTCACCCGGCGAACATGGACGGCGTGTTCGAAGCCATCCTGCCGGGCCAGACGTTCACCTACGAGTTCGACGCTGAGCCGTTTGGGATGCACCAGTATCACTGCCACACCATGCCCCTGGCGAAGCACATCTCCAAAGGCCTCTATGGAGCCTTTATCTGCGATCCCAAAGGCGGCCGGCCGCCCGTTGATCGTGAGATGGTCATGGTACTCCACGGTTTTGATGTGGACTTCGACGACCAGAACGACTTCTACTCGGTCAATGGGCCAGCCTTCTACTACCAGAACAACCCGATCAAGATCAGAGTGGGCGAGAGGATTCGCATCTACCTCACTAACATGCTGGAGTTTGACCAAAGCAACTCGTTTCACCTCCATGCTAACTTCTTTCAGTGGTATCCAACGGGGACCAGCCTGACACCGATCGAGTACACGGATACCGTCGCGCTGATGCAGGCGCAGCGCGGCATCCTGGAGTTCAGTTACAAATACCCCGGTCGCTTCTTGTTCCACGCTCACAAGACTGAGTTCGCGGAATTGGGCTGGACCGGCATCTTCGAGGTCGAACCCTAAGGTAGGCGAGGAGGCAGCCATGGCCGAGGCAACCGAGCGGCGCGCCGACCCCGCTTCGTCGGGCACACCGCGCAATAGCAGATTCACGCTGGCGGCGCTAGCAATGGCGCTCCTGCCGCTGCTCCTGTTGGGTCTGGTGATCGCGCTATTTGTCACCACCAGCGCCGGTCTCGATCTGAGCGCACCCGTTCCGCTCGAGAGTCTGGTGATCGAGCGGTTTGTGCTGGAACCGGGCTACATACGCGCCGAGGTTCAGAATAGCGGACCCGAGGCGCTTACCCTGGCGCAGGTCGCCATCAACGACTCGATCTGGCCGGCCACGGCCTATCCCAGCAACGTCATTCCCCGGCTGGGAAAAGCCACGGTGACGTTGCAGTATCCCTGGGTCGAGGGGGAAGCGTATCTGGTCAAGCTCCTGACTGCCAACGCTATCGCCTTCGAGGGCGAAATCCCCATTGCCTTCACGACGCCCACGCCATCTGGGAATCTGCTGCTCAGCTTCACCCTGATTGGAATCTATGTGGGGATTATTCCGGTCGCGTTGGGGTTGCTGTGGTATCCTGCCCTGCGCCGCCTGGGGCGGCGCGCCCTGCTGTTTCTGCTGGCGCTGACCGTAGGGTTGCTAATCTATCTGGGCATTGATGGCCTGGCCGAGTCCCTCGAACAGGCGGCCAGAGTCGCCAGTCCGCTGCAAGGTTTGGGGCTGGTCGGCCTGGGCTTCGTTGGCGCTTTTTTGCTCCTGTGGGCCGTGTCGGCGCGGCAGACGAGTATCCAGCGTACCGACGCGGCGCGACGGTTGTCCCTGGCGTACATGATCGCGCTGGGCATTGGGCTGCACAACCTGGGCGAGGGCCTGGCCATTGGCGCGTCGTATGCGGTGGGCGCGGTGGCGCTGGGCGCGTTTCTGGTCATTGGCTTTATTGTCCAGAACATTACCGAGGGGCTGGGCATTATCGCTCCTATCCTACGGGACCATCCCTCGCCGCGTCACCTGATATGGATGGGGTTACTCGCCGGCGCACCGGCCATCGCGGGCACGTGGATTGGCGGGTTTTCCTACTCGGTGGTGGCTGCGACGCTGTTCCTGGCGATTGGGGCAGGCGCGATATTCCAGGTGGCGTTCGAGATCGGCCGCCTGCTTTTGCGAGACAACGAGAAGTCCCCAGCGCCGCTGCTGACCTTCGCGGGCGTCATGGCTGGCATGCTACTACTATACGTTACGGGTGTGCTGGTCAAGTAGAGATTTCGAAGGAGATGGTTGTGACGTCACGAGTGAAGGTACGCCTAGCCCTTCTGGGCATGCTGTTGGTCGCGAGCCTGGGGCTGTCCGCCTGCGGTGGGTCAGTGTCGGCGATGCCGTCCACCGCGACCAATCAGGGGGCCGCCCTGGCCAAAGAGTTGGGATGTCTCACCTGCCACGCGGTGAGCACGAGCGAGAAGGACAATAAGCTAGGGCCTCTGCTGGCTGGCCTGTATGGTGCGACGGTACGCCTGGCTGATGGGCGGGAGGTCACAGCCGATGACATCTATATTCGGCAGTCGATTCTTCAACCGGACGCTGCGACGGTCGAGGGATACAGCGTAGGGGTAATGGCGGCTGGCATCGAACGTCACAGGCCGCGCATCGAAGCCGGGGATACCGTCGAGGCCCTCCTTGCCTACATCAAGAGCCTGGAGTAGCGTCGCGTGGCATTAGAATCAAGCGTCGCACGCCCTTTGCGGCCTTGCAGGCCGTACCCGAACCCCCCACCGTGTGGAGGCTGAAGCGTCGGCGACTCACGCCGACGCGCCGCTATAGTGACGGACGCCGAAGCGCCAGAACGCGCGGGAGATGAGCAGGAGGACGACAGCCAGACCGATGGCAAGGGCGAGGGTTTGCGGAGTGAGCCGCGCCGTCACGGCCTCGGCGGGCACGGTGACAGCGAAGGCGATGGGGACGAGGGAGGTCAGGGAAAATCGCAGCCAGCCGGGATACAGGCCGACGGGCCAGCGCCCCGCCTCGTACATGCTCTGGAAGATGACCAACAGGTTCTCGACGCGCACGAACCAGAAGGAGCATGTCGTCAGCATCAGCAGGAAGCTATAGACGATGACCACTCCCGCGAGCAGGGCCAGGGTGAAGCCCAGGGCTTCGGCCCCGCCGACGCGCTCGCGCAGTCGGTATAGCCCGACGCCAATCAGGGCCAGGCCGATTCCCACATCTACCACCTTCCATATTTCGATCTGGCGCACGCTGATTAGCAGCTGGGCATCTTCGGGCTTGGTCAGGGTGAAGTCCAGCGTACCGCGTCGCACGTCCTCCAGCACGCGCTGCATGCTCGGCTGGATGATGAGGTTGACCACGCCCAGCACGAGGAAGAATACCCCCGTCAGCACCAACATCTCGTTTGGTCCCCAGCCGCCCAGTTCATCGGTGTGATAGAAGATGACGCCCAATCGCCCGATGGCGATGGCCAGGGCGAGAAAGGTCTGGAACAGCTGGACGCCGAAGTTGGCGCGGTATTCCAACTCGGTCAGGATGCCGATGCGCAGATTCAACCACAGTAGCCGCAGCGGCGTCATGCGCCCACCCCTGAATAGCGCCGGATGCCCGCTCGCCACACGACACGTAGCAGCGCTAACCCGACCAGGAACCAGCCAATCTGCGCGCCGAAGCCGATGAGCGCGTCGCGGGGTGATACCTGGCCTAGAATCAACTCGGCCGGGAAGTAGATCATCCAGCGGAAAGGCAGGAGGTAGGCGATGGTCTGAATGGCAGGCGGCATAAGGTCGAGGGGGGCCATACGGCCGGAGAAGAACAGTAGCGCTGCGAAGTAGACCTGGTTGACGGCCGAGATGCGCGTCGTCCAGAAGGCCGACATGGCGAGCGTCCACTCGAACACCCAACGCACGGCGAAGGCCAGGATCAGGGCGGGTACGAAGGCGACGACAGCCCATGCGCTCGTGTCCACACTGGGCTTGAACAGTACGATGAGCATCAGGGTCACGGGGATGAGGATGACCAGAGTCAGCGTCTTGTAGGCGAGGTTGTCGGCCAGGTCCTTGTGGATGGGATGGGCGGGACGTAGCAGCAGTGGCGACAGGAGGCCCTGGCGGATGTAGAACTCGTACTCCCACATGATCCAGCTAAAGGTCATGTGGTTGACGATCATCAGTACGATGAAGTAGGCGGCAAAGCTGCTCGCTGTGTAGCCGCCCACCTCGCCGCCGCTGCTCTGGGCAACGGTGGCCCACACCGTCAGGTAGATCACCGGCTCCAGGATCGTGCCGATGAGCCAGATGACGAGAGAGGCGCGGTACTGCATCTCGATGGCGAGGCTTGTTTTGAGTTGGGCGCGGTAGATGTCCAGCAAACCTCTCACACCGCCTCCTGTGCGAAGACCTGCTCGATGACTTCTTCGATAGGCGGATCCTCGACAGTCAGGTCCACCACAGGCAGGTCGGCCAACAGTCGCGCCGTGACGCCCGCCGTGTCAGCTTTCGATACGCGCAGGCTGACCCGCGAGCCATCCTGTTCAACTACCTCGCCATAGGGGGACAGGTCGGCGTGGTCGGTATCCAGTTCGACGACGATAGTCTTGTGGGGTGAGAAGCGCTGCACCAGGGTCGCCAGGTCGCCGTCGAACAGCAGCCGCCCGTGGTGGATGACGATGACGCGCTTGCACAGGGCTTCTACGTCGGCCATATAGTGGCTGGTCAGGAGAACGGTGGCGGCGTGGCGGCGGTTGTACTCGGCGACGAAGGCGCGCAGGCGGCGCTGCATCGTCACATCGAGGCCGATGGTTGGCTCGTCGAGGAACACCACCTTGGGGCGATGCAGCAGGGCGGCGGCCAACTCGCACTTCATGCGCTCGCCCAGCGACAGGTTGCGCACTGGCTTGTGGATGAGATTGCCCAGGTCGAGCAGATCGACCAGTTCAGCCAGGGTTTCGCGGTACTGATCGGTTGGGATGCGATAGATGGCCTGGTTGAGCTGGAAGGAGTCGATGGCCGGGATGTCCCAGGCGAGTTGTTGGCGGTTGCCCATGACCAGCGTCATCTGGCGCAGGTAGGCCTTGTCGCGCTGATAGGGGGTGAAGCCCAGGACGCTGATCTCGCCGTGGGTGGGGTGCAGCAAGCCCGACAGCATCTTGAGGGTCGTCGTCTTGCCCGCGCCGTTGGGGCCGAGGAAGCCGACGATTTGCCCACCATCGACAGCGAAGCTGATGCCGTCGACGGCGTGGACGTCCTTCGTCTTGCGCTTGACCAGACTCTTGACGGAGGCCATCACACCTGCCTCGCGCTCGTGGACGCTGTAGGTCTTGCGAAGGTCGTGGACGTGAATCACGGGGTCTTGGGAGGCCAGTGCCAGCATAGGGAAGACCATTCCTGAGGTGGCCGAGGGAGCATCGCACGCGGCTGAGACGAGTCGGGCGCTGGATGTGTCGGGTCAGGCCTCAAGTATACATCGCGCGGCTCAGGCACAAAAGACCCGACCGAATGATTGTTCATCATTCGGTCGGCGGGTGGAGTCGGGCAGGTCCTACCGCTACGAGGGGATGCCCTGCTTGGTGCGCATCTCGTCGGCCAGGGCGCGCTTGCGGGCGATGTCCTCGTCGCTCAAATAGCGGTCGAAGGAGCGCAGCCCCGCCAGTTGGAACTCGTGCTTCTTGAATAGGCGGTAGATTTCCTTCACTCGTTCTGTATCGATGTCGCGGCCGATGGTGTAGTCGTCGAACTTGCCCTCCATCGCCAGCAAGGCTGTCTCAGCCAGGCAGGCGTAGGCCGTCTTGGGCGGCAGGCCAATGTCGAAGCCAAAGTCGACGTCGCCGGGGATGTTGATCTCGCCCGACTCGATGACCAGCACGTCGGGCCGGCGAGCGGCGTCCTCCTCCTTCACGTCGGGGGGGCGCGCCACGTCGCAGATAACGCAGCCGGGCTTGACCTTGTCGATGTTGACGACCTTCTTGTTCATGGCCGACGTAGTCGTCACAATAAGGTCGGCATCGCCCACGAAGGCGTCCGGCGATGTGCCGATGCTTACCCGCGCGCCCGGCGTCTCTTCCTCGATGCGTCGCTTCAGCTCGATGAGCCGCTCAGGGCGCGGCGCGATAAGCACCACCTCGCCCCGGTCGCCGAGCCATTCGGCCAGCAGGCGGGCGCACACCGAGCCGATGGAGCCGGTGGCGCCAATGACGACGACGCGGCCCTCGTCGATACGGCCGCCCATCTTCGCCACCGCCTGCTTGGCGGCTTCGAGGGTAGCCGCGACGGTCAGGTAATTGCCTGACGTGATGCCGATGTCCGACTTCTGCGCGACGGTAAGGCCGGCGTCGCCGACGACACTGGTGAAGGCGCCGAGGCCCATGATACGCGCACCCATGCGCTCGCCGAGACGCGCCGCCTGGATGAGCTTGCGGTACGTCCAGCCGGCGGGGCGGGTCATCATCATGCGCGGCGTCGAGCCGAGGGTAATGAGGATACCTTCGATCTTCTGGCCGGTGGTGGGCGACTGGCCACCGATAATACGCGACACGTATAGGGGCGGCAGTTGGGCCACCATCTGCTCCACCGCCCGGTCGGGCATCCACTTGAAGTACTTGAGGATGGGATGCTTGTAGATGTACTTGACGCTCAGCGGGTGGATGACGAAGGCGAAGCGATTCACCTGCTCATCGGCCTCTTGGAGGTTGATGATTTCGGGCTGCCATTCCAATTCGGCCAGGAGGTTGAGGTAGGTTTCGGCCGACGGTTTCGCGCCCGCCGGGCTGAGGGCGGCCAGCACACCTTCAACGACGGCCGCCGAGGCGCGGGGGGCGTCGGCCCCCAGGCCCGGCATGGTCACGATGACCTTGTCCGCGTCCCGCGCCCGTAGCTCGGCAATGTCATCGTCGGTCAGCGCCTCAACGACGATCGATTTACCCCGCAGCTTGTAGGGGGCATAGCGGCGGATGAGGGCCATGTCGCCGGCGATAACATCCGCCCATTGGAAGTCGCGGTCGTCGCGCGGCGTCGACTCGCCGGGCGCGGGTGACAGTTGCGTGTAGCTGAGGCTCGACAGGCGGTCCTTGCCAATACGCACTACCTGCTTGAGGACGCGCTGGCCGGGGATGGCGAGGGGCAGGTCGAAGAGGATGGCCGAGTCGGCGTAGCGCACGGTTGGCGTGTGCTCGGCCAGCGCGCTGGATAGCCCGATGTGATTGAGGCCCGGCGCCATCAAGAGGTGCTTGTAGCCAAAGATGATCGGGTCGCGATTGGTGGCGAGCTTGACGGCCCACCGCTCCAGGGAATCGCGCACGCCGCTGCCGTCGACGAGGGGCGTCGATCCAGCAGCGGCGCGAAATTCGGAGGCCAGGGGTGAGTCGGCGCTCGCGCTCTCCAGGCGCAGCTTAAGGGGCAGGCCGTCGAGGGCAATGGCGGTGACGCCTGCCGCTGCTGCCTCCCGCACCAGAGCCACGGCTCGATGCGGGTCGCCGCTTGCGCCGCGTCGTGTGACTGTCACCTCGCGATCCAGCAGTCGGGCCGTAAACGTCGCATCAGGCTCGGAGCCGAGATGGACAGCAATGACCTGGGGCATAGCGGCTCTCCTTGGGGGTGGCTGGGTGGCCTAGAAGGGTAGCTTCAATTTCTGGACGCGATTGTTGCCTTTGTCAACCAGGTACACGACGCCCTGGTCGTCCACGCGCAGGTCCTCGGACTCGAAGAATTGGCCCGGCTCGCGGCCTGGGTTCTGGAACTCCTTGACGACGGCCAGATCAGCCAGATCGAATACCTGGATGCGACTGTTCGCGCTGTCGGCGACGTAGAGGCGGTTGTCGGGTCCGATGTCCATGCCGCGCAGCAACCACAGCGTCTCGCGCATCTGCTGGTTGCCGAAGGTCTTGAGGTATTGGCCCTGGGGGCTAAACTTCTGAATCAGGAAGGTGGACAGGTCCGTGACATAGATGTTGCCATCTTTGTCGAGGGCCAGCGCGCGGGGCCGGATGAACTTGCCGTTCTCGTCGCCCTGGCCGCCAAACTTTAGCAGCGGCTTACCGTTGGGGTCGAGCTTGAGCACCTCGGCTGTGGCCTGGTTCACGACGAACAGGTTGCCCTGCGGGTCGGTCTCGACGGCCACGGGCTGATTGAGCTGAACCGCGCCATCCGCGCCAATCTTGCCCGCTATCTGACCGTCGGACTTCACCCGGAAGATGGTGTTGGTGGCAGTATCGGCAATGTAGACATCACCGCCTGGCGCGACGGCCACGGAACTCGGCAGGCGCAGGCCCGTCTCGCTACCGACCTTGACTAGAGTCTTCACGAATTTTCCGCTGGCGTCAAACTCGTGGACACCGGACTGGTCGGTGACGTACAGTCGGCCGCCGGAAGCCAGGGCCAGGCCGATGGGCCGCTTGAGAGGCATGGGATCATTGGGGCCGCCGATGACCCCCAGGCTGGGGAGGGGCGTCGGCAGCGGCACGGAGGGCGTCAGGTCCTGTGCCGAGCGCGTGGGGATGGGCGGCATGGTTGGCGCTTTGAAGGAGGGCGTGACCATCTCGCCAACCGGCGCGGGGCCGGCGCTCTTGGGGGTGGCCGCCTGGGGTTGGACGGGCGGCGGGGCCGGGGCCTGGGCGGCGGCCGGTGAGGCAGCCGCCGGCAGGCGCAGGCTGTCCCCCCCCGACTGGCAGCCGGCGAGGGCGAGAAGCGCCAGGATCGTCACGAGGAGCGCAATAAGCTGTTTCATCCGAACAAAATCCTTGTCTGTTGCTGAGCATCCGTGCCGGGCTGCTCAAAAAAGCTGCGCGCCGTCACGGCTCAGAGGTCGCGCGGCGCGCAGGCTACCACGGCCAGGCAGGCTAGAAGTCGACGGCGCGGCCCTGGTAGGCGTACTCGAACAGGCGGGCCACCTGGGCGCTATCTGGCACGCGCGGCGAGGTAAACATCGTGGCGTCGGCCTCGGCCGAGGCGACCAGATGCTCCATCTCGGCGTGGAACTGGTCCTCGGGGACCTTGAGGCTGCGCACGTCCTGCGGCTGGCCGACCTCGACTTGTAGCCGCTGGACAGCGTCGATGAGCGCCTGGGCGCGTTCGGCGTCGGTCTCGCCGGGCAGGCCCAGGAAGCGGGCGATGTCGGCGTAGCGTTCCGGCGCTTCCCTGACGCAGAACTGCATCGTGTAGGGCAGGAAAACGTTGGTGGTACGGCCATGGGGTGGGTGGAAGACGCCGCCCAGCGAGTGGGCCAGGGCGTGAGCCAGGCCAATGTTGGCGTTGGCGAGACCGAAGCCCGCCAGGGTCGCCGCGTTAGCCATCTTCTCCCGCGCTTCCAGGTCGTTGCCGTCGTGGTAGGCGCGGGGGAGATAGTCGAACACCAGGCGAATCGCCATCAGGGCGGGGCCGTCGACGAAGTCGTTGTGCCAGCTGCCGGTATAAATCTCGATGGCGTGGACGAGAGCGTCCATCCCGGTATCGGCGGTCAGCCAGGGCGGCATCCCGGCCGCCAGGGCCGGGTCAACGATGGCGACCTCCGGGAAGGCTTCGCGGCTGCCCAGCACCAGCTTGCGCTTCTCGGCGCGGTCGGTAATGACACATGCCCAACCTGCTTCCGCGCCGGTGCCGCTGGTGGTGGGAATGGTGCACAGGCGGACAGCGTTAGTGAGGCCCATCGGTACGATAGGGTTGACGTCTTGCGGGGCCAGATCGGGGCGCTCAGCCAGGACGCGCACCATCTTGGCCGCATCCAGGGGCGAGCCGCCGCCCAGCCCGATGATCCAGTCAGCCCCGAAGTCGCGCGCCATCGCGGCGGCGCGGCTGACCGTCTCGGTATCGGGGTCTGGCTCGACCTCGGCAAATACCGCCACGGCGAAGCCGCCGTCCTCCAGGGGGTGACGAATACGGTCGACGACGCCGAGCTTCGCCATATTGGCGTCGGTTACGATCAGGGCGCGACTTCCCTCCAGCGTTGATAGATGGCTGAGGGCATCCTCGCCATAGACGACAGTAGGCGCTTGAAAGAACCACATGGCTGCCTCCCTGCGCCTAGGCTGGAAACTGGGTGTCAATGGTGGACAGGCTGTTAACCAGCTCCTTGGCCGCCTTGACGTTCTTCATAATGGTGACCATGTCGCCCTGCAGCTTGAGCTGGCGGGTGAGCAGGCCCTGAATCGGGTCCATCTTCTTTTCGATGACCTTGCGCCAGACGCCAATGGGGGCAGACATCCGGAAGGCGGGGTTGTAGATACTGTCGTCGTCGACCAACTCAGCAGCGCGGCACTTGCCGTGGTAGAGGTCGGCGTACACAGTGGCCGGGTCGGGCTGGCCGGGAATGTTGGTGACAATGAAGTAGAAATCGCCTTCCCAGTTACGCGCGGCCTCCGCGTAGACAGGGTTGGTATTCAATGCTTTCTGAAACTCCACAGTCCACTCTGCCGATGGGAACATGACAGGCATGCGCGTGTCCTCCTGGACAGTGATTTAACGGGGACGAGGCCCCTTTGGTTACGCCCTGCACCGCGCCCTGAATGTCAGATGCGAGCAATGCAAGTATAGCTCCTATGCCGCAGTGTGTCAAAGCGTCGTGGCGGGCAGCATGTCCAGGTATTCTTCCTTGATAGTGTCCTCGGCAGGCACGCCGAACAGGTCGAGCAGCTCGCCGAGGAGTTGCGCCTTCTCTTCGGCGTCGTGTTTCGACCACGTGCGCGCCTTCAATTCCAGGAAGTAGCCCCGCTGGGCGGGCTGCACCACCCGGTCCAGATTGATGAACAAGTCGGTATCGCGATAGGTGACCAGCCAGCGCAGGCGGTCCTTCTCGATTTCGCGCTCAGCCGTCGGGTGGAAATATTCGCGGTAGAAGCGACGGCTGTGGCCGGCCGGCGCGATGAAGCGCGACCGGGAGAGCAGGATGGAACGCTCGAACTCGCGCTCCTTGGCGGGCAGGGTCAGCGTCAGCCGGTAGCGGGTGCTGTACGTCTCGCCGCGCGCGTTGATGAAGGCGTCCTCGCGGTAGCGCAGTCGGCCCTGGTCGGGGTCGTCGAAGAAGAAGTAAGTATCGAACTGGCGGTAGTGGCTGTGGCGCTGCACGGCCAGCGTCCCGCGCTCGATGACATCGATGACCTGGGCCGGGTCGGCGAGGCGCGCCTTGACCTGGACCTCGAAGGACTCCTCCTGCTCCATACCACCAATAGCGGCCAGCTTGCTGAGGACGCTCTGCTCGCGCTGGATAAGAAAGGTGTCGATGCGGCGCGCGTAGTCCTGGGCGGCGCGCTGCAGGTCGTCCTCGCGCAGCGTCAGCAGGACGCCATGGCGCATCAGCCAGCGACCCTCAACCATGACGTCGGTCACGTCGGTGGCTTTGGAGCCATAGACCAGGCGCGAGTAGATGGCGTCGGGGTCGCGCTCGAATTGGGGGGTGTGGTGCAGGTCGCTCAGGTTGACCACGGCCAGGTCGGCGCGCTTGCCGACTTCCAGGCTGCCGGTCAGGTGGCCCAGGTGCATGGCCTTCGCCCCCAGGATGGTCGCCATGGCGAAGGCCTGGCGGGCGGGCAGCGTTGTCGGGTCGCCGGTCGTGCCCTTGGCGATGAGGGCGGCCAGGCGCATCTCCTCGAACATGTCCAGGTCGTTGTTGGAGGCCGGGCCGTCGGTTCCAATGCCTACGTTGAGGCCGGTCAGGAGCATCTGCTTGACAGGGGCGATGCCGCTACCCAGCTTGAGGTTGCTGGTGGGGTTGTGGGCGACGCCCGCGCGGTGGCGGCGCAGGGTGCGCATCTCGGAGCCGTCGACGTGGACGCAATGGGCGGCCAGGACTTTCGCCTGGAACAGGCCGTTCTTCTCCACCCAGGGGATGACCGGCATGCCGTGCTCGTCGCGGCTGGCCTCGACCTCCTGCGCCGTCTCTGACAGGTGAATCTGGAGCGGGGTGTCCGTCTCAGCGGCCAGCTCCGCCGCCGAACGTAGTAGCTCCGGGGTGGCGGTATACGGGGCGTGGGGCGCGACCGACGGCACGATCAGCGGGTGGCCCTGCCAGCGCAGGATGTAGTCGCGCGCCATCGCCAGGCTATCCTCGTAGGTTCCCGCGTCAGGCGAGGGGAACTTGAGAACGCTCTGGGAGCATAGGGCGCGCATGCCCGCCTCGGCGGTAGCCTGGGCGACGTGCTCCTCGAAGTAGTACATGTCGGCGAAGGTCGTCACGCCGGAGCGAATCATCTCGGCGCACGATAGCAGCGTGCCCAGGCGCACGAAATCGGGGGAGACGAACTCGCGCTCGACCGGCATCATGTAGCCCATGAGCCACACGTCCAGGCGCAGGTCGTCGGCCAGGCCGCGTAGCAGCGACATGGGAACGTGGGTGTGGGCGTTGACCAGGCCGGGGATGATGGCTTTGCCGCCCACATCGATGGTCTGGCGGCCGTGATAAGCGGGGGCGACATCGTGGGCGCGGCCGACGGCGACGATACGCCCGCCGTTCACGGCAATCGCGCCCGGCGTGAACACGTCGAACGCCTCGTTCATGGTGATGAGCGTGGCATTGGTCAGCAGAAAATCGACATCCGGCATATGACTCTATCCTTGTCCGCGAGGAAGCCTGGGATTCCGCCAAGTCTACTCGCAGCACACGCTAGCGTCAAAGACCCGCCTACTTGGATTCCCCCCCCAAGCGGTTATAATCGTAGCAGCACACTACCAGCGAGGTTAACCCATGGTAACGACCCACGGATTCGAGTTGTTGCGCGAGGCGCAGATTGAGGAATTGCGGACCACGGCGCGGTTCTACCGCCACGTGAAGACAGGGGCGCAACTGCTATCCCTCATCAATGACGACGAGAACAAGGTCTTTGGCATCACCTTCCGCACGCCGGTGAGCGACTCGACGGGCGTGCCGCACATCATGGAGCACTCGGTGCTATGCGGCTCACGTAAGTACCCCGTCAAGGAGCCGTTCATTGAGTTGGCGCGCGGCTCGTTGAATACCTTCCTCAACGCCATGACCTATCCGGACAAGACGGCTTACCCGGTTGCCAGCACCAACTTCCAGGATTTCTACAACCTCGTCGACGTCTACCTGGACTCCGTGCTCTACCCTCTGATCAGCGAGCATACGCTGCAACAGGAGGGCTGGCACTACGAGTTGGAGGGGGCGGCCGACCCGCTGATCTACAAGGGCGTGGTCTTCAACGAGATGAAGGGTGTGTACGCCGCGCCTGACACGGTGCTGGGCCACACTATCCAGGCGTCCCTGTTCCCCGACACAACCTACGCCTTCGAGTCGGGCGGCCATCCGGAGCACATCCCTGACCTGACCTATGCCCAGTTCAAGGCCTTCCACGAAACCTTCTACCACCCGTCCAACGCCTTCCTCTACTTCTACGGCGACGACGACCCCGACGAGCGACTGCGGCTGCTAGACGGCTGGCTGAAGGACTTCGACGGCCTGTCCGTTGACTCTGAGATTCAGCTTCAGGCGCGTTTCACAGAGTCGCGCCGCGTGACCGTCCCCTACGCCATCGGCCCCGACACAGACGCCGCCAGGAAGAGCATGGTCACGGTCAACTGGCTGTTGGGCGAGACCACCGACGTGGTGTATAGCCTGGCGTGGCAGATTCTCGCCCACATCCTGGCCGGAACCCAGGCGGCGCCCCTGCGCCGCGCCCTCATCGATTCCGGGCTGGGGGAAGACCTGGCGGGCGGCGGGCTAACCGACGAACTGCGCCAGATGACCTACGCCCAGGGCCTCAAGGGCGTGGCGGCGGCCGACGTGGACAAGGTGGAGGCCATCGTCCTGGATACCGTCAGGCGGCTGGCCGTCGAGGGGCTGGACAAGGAGACGGTCGAGGCGTCGCTGAATACGGTGGAGTTCTCGCTGCGTGAGATCAACACCGGCAGCTACCCGCGCGGCCTGGCGATGATGTTCTGGTCGTTGGGTAGCTGGCTCTACGGCGGTGATCCGCTCGCCCCGCTGGCCTTCGAGCAACCGCTGGAGGATATCAAGGCGCGGGTGGCGCGCGGCGAGCGCCCCTTTGAGGCGCTGATCGAGAGCGACCTGCTGAACAATCATCACCGCACGACGGTCATTCTCCACCCTGACGCCCAGGTGGGCGCGCAGGAAGAGGCCACCGAGCGGGCACGGCTGGACGCGGCGCGGGAGGGCATGACAGCGGACGACCTCCAGCACGTCATCGAAGAGGCGCGGCTGCTCAAGGAGTTGCAGGCAAAGCCCGACTCGGCCGAGGCGCTGGCGGCCATCCCCAGCCTGAACCTGGCCGACCTGCCTACGACTAACAAGACCATCCCGCTGGCCGTCGAGGAGCACCAGGGCGCGCGCCTGCTGTACCACGACCTGTTCACCAACGGCGTGGCCTATCTCGACCTGGCCTTCGACCTGCGCGCCCTGCCCCAAGACCTGTTGCCCTACGTGCCGCTCTTCGGGCGCGCGTTGCTGGAGATGGGCACGGAGCGCGAAGACTTCATCAAGCTCTCGCAGCGCATCGGCAGCAAGACCGGCGGCATCAGCCGCGCCAGCCGCTCCTCCTTGATTCGGGGCACGGACCAGACGGCGGCGCACTTCTTCCTGCGCGGCAAAGGGATGCTGCATCAGACCGCCGACCTGCTGGACATCCTGCGCGATGTGCTGCTGAGCGTGCGCCTGGACAACCAGTCACGCTTCCGGCAGATGGCCCTGGAAGCAAAGGCTCGCCAGGAGCAGAGCATCATCTATGGCGGGCATGCCGTGGTCGCCTCGCGTCTTAGCGCGAGGTTCAACGCCGCCGATTGGGTCAGCGAGCAGATGGGTGGCTTGTCCAATCTCTACTTCACGCGAGGGCTGATCGACCAGATCGACTCGGATTGGCCGGCCGTCCTGGCTGCCCTGGAGCGCGTGCGGGCGACTCTCGTCAACCGCGCCGGGCTGACAGTGAACGTAACCCTCGATGCCGACAACTGGCGGGTTTTCGCGCCCCAACTGGATGCCTTCCTGGCCGCGCTACCGGCGCGCCCTGTGTCGCCCCAAACCTGGCTGCCGACGCCGACGCCCGACAACGAGGGCCTCATCATCCCCGGCCAGATCAACTACGTGGGCAAGGGGGCAGACCTGTATAAGATGGGCTACGAGTACGATGGCTCGCTGGCCGTCGTGAGCCGCGTGCTCAACACGACATTCCTGTGGGAGCGGGTGCGCGTCCAGGGCGGCGCGTATGGTGGCTTCGGCGCGTTCGATCGTTTCTCCGGCGTGTTCAATTTCCTGTCGTATCGCGACCCCAACCTGACGGAGACCCTCATCAACTACGATGAGGCGGCGGCCTACCTGCGTCGGCTCGACATGCCAGAGCGCGAGTTGACCCGCAGCATCGTCGGGGCCATTGGCGACATGGACACCTACCGCCTGCCCGATGCGAAGGGCTGGGTGTCCATGGAACGCTATCTGCTGGGCGAGAGCGATGCGATGCGCCAGGCAATGCGCGATCAGGTGCTGAGCACGAGCCTCAGCGACTTCCACCGCTTCGGCGAGACTCTGGAGGCGGTCAAGGATCACGGCCACGTGGTCGTTCTGGGCGCGCAGGCGGCTATCGAGAGCGCGGCCGAGGCGCGCCCCGGCTGGCTCACGGTCAGCAGCGTCGGACTATAACAGGCGGCTGGCGGCAGGATTCCGCTAGCCGTCGCTACGCACCAACTCACAGGGCGGCGTGGGGCAACCTCGCGCCGCCCTGTGAGTTCGCCAGGGCGCGGCGCCACGTTGGCCGTGGGGCGCGTTCGGTCGCGGCCAGGTTGATGTAAGGCGAAGGTCAGATGCAGGTCTAATAGGTATATGGCGGCGCACCATGAGAGGTCGATAAGAGTCGGGGCGGGGCGGGGCAATGTTGCGACGGGTCGCGCCGTCTAACGTAGTGAGTATGAGCCATCAATCGCTACGGGCACGAGTGGGTTGTTAGCGACAGGTTGTGCATAGGGCGTGAGAAGCGAAGGAGTGTAGCCATGAATTGGTCCTTTAGCCTGGGGCGAGTATCCAACATCGACATTCGCGTCCACTTTACTTTCTTCTTCATCCTGCTATTCGGCGCGCTGCAGTGGGGTGGCAGCCTGGGGAACGGGCAGGCCGCGCTGTTTGGCGTGCTGGTGACGACGCTATTGTTTGTGTGCGTCTTGCTCCACGAGTTGGGGCACAGCCTGGTCGCGCAGCGCCTGGACATCCCGGTCAAGCAGATTCTGCTCATGCCGCTGGGCGGAGTGGCCCTGTTGGGCCGCAACCCTGATAAGCCCAAGCATGAGTTGGTCATCGCCGCGGCAGGGCCGCTGGTGAATGTGGCGATCATTGCCGCGCTGCTGGTTCTGATGCCGCTGCTGGGCATCGACATGCCGAGCCTGGCGAGCGGGCGGCCCGCCCCCGGTCTCGACACCCTCGTATGGTGGATGCTGCTGGCGAATGTCAGCCTGGTGCTGTTCAATCTGATCCCGGCCTTCCCCCTGGACGGTGGGCGCATGTTCCGCGCCCTGCTGGCGATGCGTATCGGCCATGCCCGCGCGACGCAGATTGCCTCGCGCGTGGGGCAGTTGTTGGCGGTTGGGCTGGGCTTTGTCGGCCTGTTCACCACCAACTTCCTCTTGATTCTGGTCGCCGCGTTCGTCTTCTTCGGCGCGAGCGCCGAGACAGCCGAGGCGAAGGCCCGCGAGATCCTGAGTCGGGTCAAGGCGCGCGACGCCGCGAATCGCTACGCGGTGACGCTGAGCGCCGGCGACCGGCTGAGCCAGGTGATGCCGCTCATGATGGCGACGCACCAGACGAGTTTCGCCGTCATGTTCAATGGTCAGGTGATGGGCGTGGTCAGCGAGGCGGACCTGCGCCGTGCCGTCACCGCTGGCACGGGGGATGCTTATATCGCCGGTATCATGCAGCGCGAGTTCTTGCGCGTGGACGCCGAGCAGACGTTGTATGAGGTGCGCAACACGCTGGCGGAGAATAATTCACCCGTGGCGGCGGTGTACGAGGGTGAAACCTACCTGGGTCTGGTGACGTTCAGTGGCATCCAGGAGATTCTACGGCTGTGGCTCACGTCAAAGCCCGGCCAGGCTGGCTCGCCCTCGCAGCCGTCAGGAACGGTGGTTGGCCGCGTCTGACGGCGTCAGGAGAGAATCATGGCAGGCAAAATCCTGGTCGCGGGGGCGACAGGCGGAGTCGGTCAGGAAGTGGTCAAGCAGTTGATCGACCAGGGCACGCCGATGCGTGCCCTGGTGCGCGAGGAGGCGCGGGCGCGCAGCCTCCTGGGTGACGTGGAACTGGCGGTTGGCGACACGACCGACACGCCGTCGCTGGTACTGGCGCTGAGCGGCATCGACTACGTAATCTGCGCCACCGGCGCGCGAGCCACCGATGGTGGCAACTCGCAGGCCGTCGACTATGAGGGCGTGCGCAACCTGGCGGCGGCGGCCAAGATATCGGGTCTTGCCCACTTCGTGCTAGTCTCAACCATCTTTGCCACACACCACGACCATCCTTTGAACCAGTTCGGCCGTGTCCTGGAATGGAAGTTCGCCGGCGAGAACGCCGTGCGCATCAGTAGTGTGCCGTACACCATCGTCCGGCCTGGTAGCCTGACCGACGAGCCTGGCGGGCGCAGAGCACTGGTCTTCGACCAGGGCGACCGCATCAGCGGACGCATCACCCGTGCCGATGTGGCGACGGTCTGCATCCAGTCCCTGTGGCAGCCGGGCGCGCGCCGCGCCACCTTCGAGGTGATCGAGGCTGACGGGCCGCCGCCCGGCGATTGGGCGGCGTTGTTCGATGTTCTCATACCCGACGACACCACGAGCCAATAATTGATGCGCTGGCTACTTGCCCTGGCCCTGCTGGTAGGCATCGGCGGCCTGGCAGCCTGGGCGCTGGCGAATAACGCCGCGCCGCGTGGGCAGGCCACCTCAGCGGCGATTGAGGCGTTGCAGGCCCCCGCCGACAGCGGCTTTGCCCGCGTCACCGCGCCCCGTGCGTTCCAGTTTCCCCGCGACCACGGCCCCCATCCGGAGTACAAGACGGAGTGGTGGTACTATACGGGCAACCTGGAAGCCGAGAACGGTGAGCATTTCGGTTTCCAGCTGACCTTCTTCCGCCAGGGCCTGGCCCCCGAGGCGCCGGGCGCGCCGGGCCGCGCCTCCGACTGGGGCACGCGCCAGGCGTACATGGCCCACTTTGCCTTGACCCGCGCCTCCGATGATCGCTTCGTGTCCGCCGAGCGCTTCAGTCGCGGCGCGACGGGGCTGGCTGGCGCGCAGGCAGACCCCTATCGGGTGTGGTTGGAGGACTGGGCGGCGGAGGCGGACGGGGACGCGGTGCGGCTGCGCGCTGTCAACAGGGACGACCGACTCGAGCTACGGGTGCGGCCGGTCAAGCCTGTTGTGCTGCAAGGCGACCAGGGTCTGTCGCAGAAGAGCGACGAGCCTGGGAATGCCTCGTCCTATTACAGTTTAACCCGCCTCGAAGCCGATGGCGCGCTGACCATCGACGGCCAGACCTATCGCGTCAGCGGGACGGCCTGGCTCGACCGCGAGTTTGGCACGAGCGCGCTGGGGCCAGATAGCGTGGGTTGGGATTGGTTCGCGTTCCAACTGGCCGACAACCGCGAGATCATGTTCTACCAGTTGCGCCGCAAGGATGGCACGACCGAGCCGCACTCCGGCGGCAGCCTGGTCGCTGCCGATGGCTCGACCACCCGCCTGACCCGCGACGATGTGAGGGTAGAGACGCTGGCAACGTGGACCAGCCCCCGCACGGGCGCAGTCTACCCGGCGCGCTGGCGGTTCCGAATCCCCTCCCAGGGCATCGACCTCCAGGTCACGCCATACGCGCCAGACCAGGAGCTGGATGTCTCCTACGCCTATTGGGAGGGGGCCGTCCAGATCGACGGCACGGCTGAGGGCAACGGCTACGTAGAGATGACAGGCTATGCCCCGCAGGGACGAAACGTCGCCCCAATCCGCTGAGCCAGGCCCATACGCCGGTTGTTGACATTCCGCGTCATGTGGCTTATCCTGCGAGCCATCACGGGTCGCAAGGAGGGCCGCATGACGAGGTGGGAGTACCGCGTCACGACGAGCGCCGAGGAGCTAGCGCGACTGGGGCGCGAGGGATGGGGCATCACCTCGGTGGTGGTGGAGCCAGGCAGCGGGACGCACACCTACTACCTGGCGCGCCCGGCACAGAGTTTCCGCGACCGGGTAACGTTGGAACAAAAGCAGCGCTATTATGCGTCGCTAGGCAAGACTGTGATGGAGAGTGACGCGCCATGAAGAAGAGCGGCATTCTCCACCCCGCCCTGTGCGAGCTGCT
>CAZJJF010000022.1:8163-20030 GCA_964546245.1 uncultured Anaerolineales bacterium | reverse complement strand
GACCCGCAGCACGCGGCCGGGCTGCGCCAGGGCATCACGACTCACATCATCGGCCAGGACGGCATCGGCTTCGCGCCCGCTTCGCCGCGCGTCATGGACTACATGCGGTCGTACTTCGCCGCTATCAACACCGTGCCCGGCATCGGCTGGGACTGGTCGAGCGTGGCCGAGTACCTGGCTCGATTTGACGACCGCACCGCCATTAATGTCGCCTACCTCGTGCCCCACGGCAACGTACGCATCGAGGCGATGGGTCTCGACGACCGCCTGCCGACCGCCGACGAGATGGCCCACATGCAGCGGCTGGTCGCCCAGGGCATGCGCGAGGGCGCCGTCGGCTACTCGACGGGCCTGGACTACATCCCCAACCCCTATTCCAACACCTGGGAGTTGGTCGAGCTGGGCAAGGCCGTCGCGCCCTGGCGGGGTGTCTTCGTGACTCACATGCGCAGCTATGGCGACCGCATCGCCGAGGCCGTCGACGAGACCTATGCCGTGGCGCGGGAGGCGGGCATCCCCGTCCACATCTCCCACTACAACGGCCGGGCCGATGTGCTGCTGCCCCTCATCGACGCGGGCCGCGCCCAGGGCATCGACGTCACTTTCGACACCTACTGCTATCTGGCGGGCTGCACCATCCTGGGTATGAGCGCGCTGCCCCAGTGGGTGCAACTGGGCGGCGTCGCGGCCACGGTCGAACGGCTGCGGCGGCCGGAGGTGCGCGCCCAGCTACGACCCTGGTTGGAAGCGCCGGAGCGGCGGCTCGACGCCTTGCAGATGACCTGGAACCGCGCCCACCCGGAGGAAGAGGGGTTGCGAGTTACTGAGGCAGCGGTGCGGGCGGGCCTGTCGCCCACCGACTACATCTGCGACCGCCTGGCCGAGAGCGACATGCAGGTGTGCGCTATCGCCCACCACGCGGGGCTGCGCACCGAGCAGGATATGGTGCGCATCATGCAGCACCCGGCCCACATGGCGGGCAGCGACGGCATCTATTCGGGCCGCTACCCCCACCCGCGCGGCTACGGCTGCTTCGCCCGCTATCTGGCCTACCATACCCGCGAGCGCGGCGATTTCACCTGGGAGGAGGCGGTGCGCCACCTGACGTCCCACGCCGCGCGCCGCTACCACCTCCACAACCGGGGCCAGGTGCACGCCGGGTTCGCCGCTGACCTGGTGGTCTTCGACCCCGACACGGTGCAGGACCACGCAACCTACGACAACGGTGCGCAGCTTGCCACCGGCGTCGATTACGTCGTCGTCAACGGTCAGTTGGAGCTAGACGCCGGGGAAGTGACGGGGGTATTGGCGGGGCGGGCATTGCGAAGACAGTAGCCCTGCGGCGTCCTAGATCGCTGCAGGAGTCGCTTGCTCCCTAACCAGGTAGCCATTGATGAGGGCGTGAACATCGCGGCGAAACTCATGGGTTGTCACGGTCCTGTCAAACAGGGCTGAGACGATAGCTCGGTGAATGGCGCGCCCGGCATGCTGCACAGCCTCCGCATCTGCGTCGGGGAAGGCGGCGCCGAATCGGGCTGTAAACTCCTCGTTCGCCGCGGTAAGGGTGGGGGCGAGGATACTGTCGAGCGTTTCCACCCTCAGCTCGAGCGCAGCATTAACCGATGGGCGGACAAACCCAATACAGCCGGTGAGGAAATCCAGATAGGCGTCGAGAAAAGCTACCGGGTCAGAATCAGCAAGGTAGCCAAACCTGGCATGGAAATCCTGACAGTAGCGCGTGATGGCCTCAGCCTGAATACCGTGCAGCACAAGTTCGTGCTTGGTCGGAAAGTGATGATAGAGGCCGCCCACGCTGAGGCATGCCGCCTGTGCCGCCCGCCGCATCGACAGCCGCTGGACGCCCATCTCGACAATCAGGGGCGAGACAGCCTCATAGATCTCGCGCTGCCGGAGCAGGTGATCGTCCGCGGGTCGTCCTGGTTTGCCGAACGCCATGACCGGCTCCTCTCGATTACCGTGGATAGGGGTAGGAACCCTGATACCCGCGTAGACGCCCCACCGACCCCAGCACCCCAAAGAGGACTCTCTGCACGGGCACTGGCGGGCGCGCCAGACAGATTTCTTTGTCGAACTCGCGCATGATCAGCGCTAGTTGGAGGGGGTTGGGTAGGCCCGTTTTCTTGTCTACCTTGCCAGCCTGAGCAAGCCCGAAGAAGGTTTCAAAGAACTCCTCGATACGTAGGGCAGGGCGGACTTCAACCAGGACATGCGCCTCTTGGTCGGCATCATTCCACCACACATGGGGCGTCCCCGGCGGGACAGTCGCCGTCTCCCCGGGATGGACTTCTCGCGTGGCGCCATTCACCCGCAGCTTGACGCTGCCTGCCAGAACCTCGAATCGTTCTTCCTGCCGAGGATGGATATGCTCGGCGGCAGCAAAGCCATGCGGCTTCACGAAAAGGTCCCCCTGCATCAGTTCGCCATCTGTATCTTTGGCCGTTGCCCGAAAGATGATTCTCTCACCTGTCACGGGATGCTCGAGAATGTCCCCTGGCTTTGCCATCGCATCACTCCCTGATAAGTGCCGTTGCACGATCCGTGCAACGGCGTCAGCTACCGAGCGGACTACGACCTGTGTCGTGTAGCATAGTTTATCGGAGTGCGCCTACGTTGACAATAGCTCGCAGAATTATCGAGAGGAGTTGGTCATGGCGTTCGGTAAATCCTGACTATTGGCTCCGCCCCCGCGCCGTGACGCGCCAGGCATGCTCCACGACATCATTGCGGGTCATGTACACCCAGTCGTGGAGGTTGAAGGTCGAGCAGCCGTGGCTGGGAATCAACTCAATCTTGTCGCCGACCTTGACCTGGGGCAGCGGCTCGCTGACTTCGATCTTGGTATGCTCCTCCGACAGGTAGATGACCTTCGCGCCGGGCAGCCCGACGATGTCCGGCATCCCGAACTCTGGCGTGATCACCTTCAGGCCACTGTCGCCGACCATGACCCCATCGCGGGGGCGGCTGACGATGGTTGTCAATACCGTCAGCGCACATTCGAAGGGCATGCCGATGCGCTTGTAGCCAACGTCCATGGTCACGTAGGACCCCGCCTGAAGCTCGGTGACGCCGGGGTAGCGGCCGGTAATAGCGTAGGAGCCAGTGCCCCCGCCGCTGAACACGGGCACCGGCAGGCCGTCGGCCTCGATGAGGGCCTTGCTGTCCATGGCAATCGCCAGGGCCTGTTCCACCGCCGCCTTGCGCGCCTCGAAGTCGGGCAGCATGACGACGTGGCCCTCGTAGGCTTGCAGGCCCATGAAGCGCAGCCCCGGCGCGTCGGCCACGATGCGCGCCAGGTCGAGAGTCGGCTGCCCCGGCTCGGTCCCGCAGCGGTTCATGCCGTGGTTGATCTCGACCAGCGCCCCCAGCGTCACGCCCGCCGCCACGGCCGCCCGCGACAGGTCGGCCACGTTGTCCGCGTTGTCCACGGCCACCATGACCCGCGCCCGCTGCGCCAGGTCCATCAGGCGGGCAATCTTGACCGGGCCGACGATCTGGTTGGCGATGAGCACATCCTCGACACCGCCATCGACCATCGCCTCGGCCTCGCCCACCTTCTGGCACGTCACGCCCACCGCGCCCGCCTGAATCTGTAGCAGGGCAATCTGCGGCGTCTTGTGGGTCTTCATGTGGGGGCGCAGCCTGACGGGGCCATCGCCGAGGAAGTCGGCCATCAGCTGGATGTTGCGCTGCATGGCATCCAGGTCAACGACCAGCGCGGGCGTGTCCAGCTCCCCCTTGGAGCGACCGACCATGTCGAGGGGCGAGGTCAGGCTGTGCAGCATGGGGATAACATCCTTGTGTACGTAGTCAATGGTCGCAGTATACATGTCGCCTGGCGAGGCGTCAATGTGCGGAGGGATTTCTATGTCTCAAGTAATCGCCGCCCTGCTGGGCATCGAGCATCCCCACGCCCTGGCCCACCTGCGCACCTTGCAGGCTCTGCCAGAGGTCGAGGACATCGTCGTGTGGGACGAAAATCCTCAGGCTCTGGCCGAAGCGCAGGCCGCCCAGCCCGCCAAAATTGTGGCCCTCACCACTGACCTGGACGCCGTGCTGGCGCGGGAAGATGTATTCTTCGTGCTGACCGCCGTCCCCAATGACCAGTCGCCGGCCCTGGTAGAGCGCGCCGCTCGCGCCGGCAGGCACATCCTGGCCGAGAAACCCATCGGCCGCACCGCCGCCGAGGTGGAGCGGGCGGTGCGCGCTGCCGAGGACGCCGGCGTGACGCTGAGCGTGTGCTACCAGAACCGCCTCAACCCGGCGGCCCAGGCGGCGCGGGACATGGTGGCCCAGGGGCTGCTGGGGCCAGTCGTCTCTCTGGAAGGGCGCATGGTGACGACGGGTGTGCGCTTCCGCGACCCGCGCCACTGGCTGTTCAGCCACGACCAGGCGGGCGGCGGCATCCTGTCCTGGCTCGGCTGCCACTATCTGGACCTGATGCGCTTCGTGACCGGTGACGAGGTGGTGGCCGTGTCGGCCGAGGCGGCGACATTGAGCGGTGAGGCCATCGACGTGGAGGACGTGATTGCGCTGGCGCTGCGCTTCCGCTCGGGGGCCGTGGCCGCGTTCCACGCAGGCTACATGCTGACCCTGAGCGGCGGCGGCTACATGGCTTCGGGCTACGACTCCTACCTGGGGATTCGCGGGCTGGCGGGGCGGGTGGCGTGGGAGCCGACGGCGAAGCCGCCGCGCCTGCTAGCCGAGAGCAGCACGGCGGCCTGGTACGGCGCGCCCCGGCGCGAGTTTGTGTACGACCTTCGCGACACGCCATCCTACGGCGGCGGCATCGGTGAGGACTTCGTGCGCGCCTTCCTTCGGGCCGCCCAGGGCTACGGCGCGCCGCCGACAACCGGCTACGACGCCTGGCAGGTGGCGCGCATCGTCGAGGCCGCCTACCAATCGAGCCGCGAGGGGCAGCGAGTGACATTGACGCAGGAGTGAGAAGCGGCGGCCGCCTGGCCGCCGCTACGCGGATGGCAGGGTGGTTCCCAACACGGCCGCGATCTCGGCCAGAACCTCGCGCTCCGCCGCGCTCTCCTCCTTCTTGCCGAAGCCGAGGAAGCCCCCCTCGCGCGCGGCGTGGGCCACCTTCTCGCCCACCAGGATGAGCCATTGCTTGTACTCGGCTGCCTCGTCGCCGATCTCCAGGCTATCCAGAGTCGCGACGACATCACGCATCATCGCCAGCGTCTCGATATGAATCTGCGGCTCCGACTTCTCCTGGCTCATGTCAGGGGGTGGTGGCTCCGCGTCTTCGTCGACCTCGACGTCGATATCCTCCTCTGTCGGCAGCGGCGGCATGATGGCGTGCAGCAGGCCGTTGTTGGGAAACTGCGCCGCCATCTCGTAGGGTGCGTTGACCATGGCGTTCATCTCGTCGATGGTACCCTCGACGCCGCTGCTCGCCGCCTTCAGCACGTCCAGACCCACCTGAAGAGCGGCCCCCCAGAGTAGCTCCTTGATCTCTTCGGTCAATTGTAGAGTCATCGTTGCATCCCGTTTGTTGTTCCAGTGAGTCGCCGCGCGTCAGCCCATGCGGCGGTGATAGGCGTCAGTCGAGATAAGGGTCCTTCGGCTTGTTCAAGGCTCGCGCCATGCGTATGGCGATCATGACGCTGAACAGCAGCACCAGGCCAAACACACCCAGGAGAACCGTAGGCAGGAGCGCCCCGCTCTCAGGCCCGAGCCAGGTTCCCAGCGACGTGATGGCGATGGCCGAGCCGATCAGCATGCCGACCAGGATGATGCCCAGCGTCAGGCGATTTACCGTATCCGAGAAGCGGTCCACCCCCTTGGTCAGGTCGGAGGTATCCACGGTCACGACGAACTTGCCCTTCTGATACTGGGTCAGCCAGCTGAAAGTGGCTGCCTCCATTTCCGGCATGCGGCGGATGAACTCGCGCCCCGCCCGCTTGACCTGAGTCTGCACCATCTCGATGATACGCTCCGTCGTTACCTCGGCCGCCAGCAGGGTCTTGGCCTGGTCGACGACAGCAGGGACCAGATCGATATGCGGGTCGAGAGCCACCAGCGACTGATCCGCCTGGATCATGGACTTGACGGCCAGGGTCAGGCTGCTGTCCAGGCGCATGCCGTGGCTGTTCAGGACTCCGGTAATGGCGCTCATGCTCTCGTTGAAGGAGACATTCGTGCGCGGGTAGATCCAGTACTGGTAGAAGACGTTGGACATCTCCTGTCGATAGGCGCGCTCATTGTAGGGCCGCGTCTTGCGGGCCATGTTGGCCGCGACCGTCGCCAGTTCGTCGGGGTCATTCTGGGTCATGGTGAACAGCAGGTCCAACAGGTTGATGCGCTGCTGTTGCGACAGCTCCCCGATAAGCCCCAGATCCAGGAAGGTGATAATTCCCGTATGAGGATTGAGGAACAGGTTGCCGGGATGGGGGTCGGCGTGGAAGAAGCCGTCGACCAGAATCTGCTTAATGACGGCGGCCAGAAAGTTCTGGGCAAGGACCTGGCGATCCAGTCCCGACTCTTCTAGCGCCCTGGTGTTGTTGAGCTTGACACCGCTGACGAACTCTTCGGTCATGACGCGCGCCGAGCTAAGCTCCGGATAGACCCTGGGCACGCTAATGCCGGCCATCCCCTGCATGTTATCGGCCAGTCGGCGCGTGTGATAGGACTCGTTGCGATAGTCCAACTCGTTCATCACACCTTTGGCGAACTGGCCGCTGATACCCACCAGGTCGAGATTGGCCGCCATCTGCGAGCGAGCCTCCGCAACCCCGGCCATGTCCTGGATGATGCGCAGGTCGGCCTGAGTCTTGGAGATGATGTCGGGGCGCTCGACCTTCACGGCCACCTTTGTCCCATCGTGAAGGGTGGCGATGTGGACCTGGGCCGTGGACGCGGCGGCCAGCGGCTTCAGGTCGAAGGTCGCGTACAGTTCTTCCGGTGGCGCGCCCAGTTCGCGCTGGATGATCTGAACGACCTGATCGGACGGGAACGGTTCGGCGCTGCTCTGCAAGCGCGTCAACTCATCCGCCCACTCCAGGGGCAGCGACTCGGCCTGGCTGGCGACCATCTGGCCGAACTTGACCCACGTCGGTCCCAGGTCCTCCAGCAGAACGCGGGTCTTCACCGGCAGGGACTGGCTGGCGGCCGGGTTCGGCTCGCCATACATGAATTGATACACCTTCTCGCGCAGCTCCGCCACCCCCCAGCGCGCCGCCAGGAGATCTTGACCAAAGGCGAACAGACGGTCGTAGATTTGCTTGACCCGGACACTCTCATTCAGGCCGCTGCTGCGCAAGATGGGTAGCCGCTCTACAAACCGCCAGTACCCCTTGTCAGGGTCCCCTTTGGCGGCATTCACCTGATTGACACCGGTGAGGAAATCCAGGGCTGTCTCAAGGATAGCCAGGACAATGCCACCCACGACGATTGTGAGCCATTGTGGGGAGTCAACAAACCAGTCGACTGGCGTGAGCCGCAGGAACAGCCAGAAGGTGACGACGTTGACGACCAGAATCGAGATACCCATCGACCACACGATGAAGCGCCCCGTGAGGGCCACAAGCAACGGCTTGACGTAGCGATCGATCAGGGTATAGACGAAGCCCAGGATGAGAAACAGAACCACCGCCAGCGCCAGGTCCAGCCAGATACCGCCTGAGCCGCGCAGCGGCGCGGGGATGCCAAAGAGGTTGAGAAGTGGCTGCGCGCTGATCAGCGCAATGCCGGGCAGTAGCAGAATGGTCAGCATCAGGGCGGCCGTGTTGGTGAAGATCTGCAGAAGGAACTGGCGCATCGCATGGCTCCTGAGAAGAGTGGCGACTAGAGGTAGCGACGACCCGTCGCCCACTCCAGGCCCTTGAGCAAGGTGAACACTTGTACCATGCCCAGCCAGAACAGCATGAACAGGCCGGCCAGCGTCAGCGTCCACACCCAGGTGGGAAGCTGCGTCTCGACCGCCTTCAGGAGCGCCTGGTACTCGACAATCTGGGCGCGGTAGTCGTCGATGACCTTCTGGGCGCCGGTCAGGCCAACGCTGATATCCTTGAGACCGACCCCCAGGTTACGAATGTCGCCCGATACCTGGCCCAGTCGCCCGGACGTAGCCGCCATGCTCTCGCCTACCGTGCCCAGATCGGTGGGAACGGCGTTCAGACTCTGGCCGACGCGACCCAGCGCCACGCCCAGCGATACCTCGGGCCGGTTGCGCGCCACCAGATCGCCTAGAATGGGAACCCCCACCGCCGCCTCAAAGAAGCTGTCGATTTTTGTCGCGGCCGCCTGCGCCGAGGCGAGGGCCGCCTGTGCTGCCTTGACAGAGTTTGCCAGCCCGCCCTGCGTCATGTCGGAGATGCCGGTCACCGCCGGCCGCAAGCCATCCACCGTATCGGCAATGCCCGACACAGCGCCTTGCAGCCCGCCGAGGTTGAAGGTCACCAGTTTCAACGCTTGTTCGGCCTGGGTCAGGCCTTCATCGGTCGTCGTCAGGGATTGCTGAGCCAGCCTGACCACCGCCAATCCCTGCTCGGTCCAACGGCCCCGCTGGGTCAGGAGTTGGACGCCGCCGACCAGGGTGATGAGTAAGCTGGCGGCGGCCAGCAGAATGAGCGCCCACCCCAACACGGGCCGGGCCTTCGCGCCGTGTGGCGGGTCATACGGAGCAGAGGAAGATGACATGCCGCGCCCCCCGGTTGTCTGGTATGTGCTCCATTGTACACTGCCCCGAACGTCAACGCCAACGAGGGTAGGGCGACGCATGGCCGCTATTGCCGCGTTCCCGTCATTCGCCGCAGTCGCTCCGCCACCTCCTGGTGAGGTACACTCAGCGCATAGGGCGCGCCGACGCCCTCGACCACCAGCGAGGCAGAGACCGCGCCGCGCTGCGCCGCCGCCAGGGCATCGCGCGCCGGGACGTAGCCGACGAGGAACGCGCCGCAGAAGGCGTCGCCCGCCCCCGTCACATCGCGCACCTGGGCCGGATAGGTTGGAACCGATGTGAAGCGCCCGGTCTCAGCCTCATAGACCAGGCTGCCCGCCGCGCCCCGCTTGATGACCACCACCCGCGGCCCGTGGTCGGCGAACCAGCGCGCCGCGACCTCGGCGGGCACGTCGCCGAGGAGCGCGGCGACCTCCATCTCGCTGGGCAGAAATACGTCGATATGACGTAGAATCTGAACAACATCGTCGCAGCGTGGCGGGGTCATCCACGCTTCGCCGGGGTCGGCCGTGACCAGGGGCGCGCCCCAGGCCCGTAGCGCCTGCACCAGCGCCAGTTGCGAGGTGTAGCTCATAGGGGCCAGGTGGTAGCCGTCGGCATGGCGGAAGTCGGGCGGCACGTCGTCAGGCTGGATGCGCAGCGCGGCGTAGGCCGCGTCGGCCTCATCGGCCGTCGGCTGATGGTAGGTTAGCAGGTCGTCAGGGACAGGCAGCCCCAGGCGGGCGAAATGGGCGGCCGGGTCGCCCTCGGCGCGGCCGCCGCCTGGCGCGTGGGCGAAGAAGGTGCGCATCTCGGCGGGGAAGGGCAGCCGCGTGACGCCTGACACGTCAACGCCGGCCGCGGCGAAGGTGTCGAGCCAGGCGAAGGGGTAGTTCGTTCCCGCCCGCGACACCACGCCCACCGCCTCCGACCAGAGGGCCGCGCCCACCGCCGAATACAGGGCATTGCCGCCACACGCCCCCAGCGTCGCCGCACCGTCGGACGAGATGAGGTAGTCGATGCGAAGTCCGCCGAAGACGACGTGGCGGGGAGGCATGGCAGGTCAGGCCGAGCCCGCAGAATGGAAGGGACACAAGAATGGACTTCGATGCCTATGCTGCATTGCCGTACCTCTATCTGACCACAACGGGCCGCACCACCGGCCTGCCGCGTGAGATCGAAATCTGGTTCGTGACCTTCGACGGCCGGCTGTACATCCTGGCCGAGCACGGCCACGCGGCCCAATGGGTCAAGAACCTCCGGCATCAGCCGGCGGTTCGAGTGCGCGTCGGCGAGCAGACCTTCCCTGCTGTCGGGCGCGTGCTGGACGAGCGCGCCGACGCGCCACGCTGGCAGCGCGCCCAGGCCCTCATGCACGCCAAGTACGGCTGGGGTGTGGGGCTGCCTGTGGAACTGACGCCGTCAGTCACCCCATAGCGCGCGCAGAAAGCGTAGCTTCTCAATGACCTGGAAGCTCTCGCCGCCCTCGTGGTTGTTATAGCGCCACACCTTGATCTGACGTGGCCCAGCGTAGGCGTTGTACGCAGCGTAGACGGTGGACGGCGGGCAGATGTCGTCCATCAGGCCGACCGAGAACAGGGCCGGCGCGTTGGCGCGGGCGGCAAAGTTGACGCCGTCGAAGTACGACAGGGTATGGAAGACCCGTTCCTCGTGGTCGCGGTGAATCTTGCAGTAGGCGGTAATCTCGCGATAGGGGCTGGTGTCGACCAGTTCGGTGGCGCGGCGGTAGTGACACAGGAAGGGCACATCCGGCAGCACGGCCGCCAGGTCAGGCACGAGACCGGCCACGGCCAGGGCGATACCGCCGCCCTGGCTGCCCCCCGTCACGGCCACGCGGCTGGCGTCCACGGCCGCGTGGCTGCGGGCGGCCGCCACGGCCCGCACGGCGTCGGTGAAGACACGGCGATAGTAGTAGGTGGCGGGGTCGAGGATGCCCAGCGTCATGAAGCCCGGATAGTGGGGCGCGCCGCCCGGCGCGTAGGGGTCCGGCGTGTCACCGGGCCGCCAGGCGCTGCCCTGGCCGCGAGTGTCCATGATCAGATGGGCGTAGCCCGCGCTGGCCCACAGCAGCCAGTCGGTAGCAAAGGCGCGGCCGCCGCCGTAGCCGATATACTCGACCACGCACGGCAGGGAGCCGCTGCGCTGGCGCGGCAGGAGCAGCCAGCCCTTGATAGGCGCGCCGCCAAAGCCCGCGAAGGTTACGTCGAAGCTGTCCAGGGTGCGCAATCCCACCTCAATCGGGGTGAAGGTTGCCGCCAAATCGTGGCTACGCGCCTCGGCCAGTGTAGCCTGCCAGAAGGCATCGAAGTCGACCGGCTCGGCGCGGGGCGGGCGGTAGGTTTCCAGTTCGGGCAGGGACAGGTCGAACAGGGCCATGACAGTCACCTCGATGCAGGCTGGAATGGCCGGAGTGTAGCACGAGATGGGGACGCTGTATAGCCTGGCCTGACAATGTCATGGCCAGATTCACCCCCACGCATGCCGCGCCCGCGTCGCCAACAGGGTAACGAAGAAGATAGCGACGGCCGCCAGAACGATAGCCGCCCCGGATGCCACGTCGAACCAATAGGAGATGTACAGGCCAATGACTGCCGCCGCCACGCCGAACGCTGCGCCCAACGCCATCATGCGCGGCAGGTGGTCGGTGAGCAGGTAGGCGGTCGCGGCGGGCGCGATGAGCATCGCCACCACCAGAATGTTGCCCACGGCGCGCATGCTGATGACGATGGTGACGCTGAGTAGGATGAGCAGGATGTCGTTGAGGAGCGTCACGGGCAGCCGCGCCGTGGCGGCCATGATGGGGTCGAAGCTCATCACCAGGAGTTCCTTGTACAGCAGGGCAAGGACGATGAGCACGGCGGCCCCAAAAGCGGCGATGATCCACAAGTCCTGCGGCGATACAGCCAGGACATTCCCGAACAGGATGTGGTTCAGGTCGACGGTATAGCTGCGCGTGCGACTCAGCAACGCAATGCCCAGGGCGAAGGCGCCGACGAACATGATGCCGATGGCGCTATCCTCGCGCAGGTGGCTGGAGCGCTTGACGAAGCCGATGCCAACCGCCGTGGCCGTGCCGGCCAGAAACGCGCCGAGAAGGACATTCTGCCCGACCAGGAAGGCGATGGCTACGCCTGGCAGGACGGCGTGGGCCATGGCG
>CAZJJF010000022.1:0-8153 GCA_964546245.1 uncultured Anaerolineales bacterium | reverse complement strand
GCGTCGCCGATGAAAGACATGCCGCGCAGCACCACAAACGCGCCGATGACGGCGGCCACGATACCGATAAGGATGGCGGCCAGCAACCCGCGTTGCATGAAGGCATAGCTGAGCGGCTCCATGAAGAAGTCAATCAAGGCGTCCACACCCGTCTCCAATCAGCGCGCGTGGCGCGGGCCCGTCACCCAATACCATGACCTGACTGCCATACGTCTGGCGGAGGATTTCAGGCGTCAACACGTCAGCCGTCCTACCATAGGCAATCAGGCCGCGATTGAGCGCCGCCGCGTGGCTGAAATGGCTCAGCGCCATGTTCAGGTCGTGGGTGGCGACCAGTACCGTCTTGCCTTCGGCCTGTAGCTGGGCGAGGATGTCGAAGATGACCTGCTCGGCCACGGCATCCACGCCGCTGAGCGGCTCATCGAGCAGCACCAGCCGCGCCTCTTGAGCGAGGGCGCGCGCCAGGAATATCCGCTGTTGCTGGCCGCCGGAGAGTTGCCCGATCTGCCGGTCGGCCAGGTCGGCCATGCCGACACGTTCCAACGCGGCGCGGGCAGCCCGACGGTCGGCCGCGCCCGGACGGCGGAACCAGCCCAGGTGGGGGTAGCGACCCATGAGGGCCACATCCTCGACATGGACCGGAAACCGCCAGTCGAACTCGCCGCGCTGAGCGACGTAGCTCACCTCGGCGGCCGACCGCTGGCGCGTGGGGCGGCCGAAGATGCGCACCTCACCCGACTCCAGGGGGGCCAGGTCTACCAGGGCCTTGAACAGGGTTGATTTCCCCGCGCCGTTGGGGCCAACAATGGCGACCAGCTGCCCCTGGGGAACGCTGAGAGTCACGCTGTCCAGAGCGGGCCGGTCGCCGTAGCGCACGCTGACGCCGCGTATCTCGACGGCGGGCGGTGTTACCAGGGGCGGATCGGCCTGAATTGCGGCAGCGGATGCAACCTGGGTGTCCATCGTCCTGGCCTCACTTCGCGACGTCACTTGAGGGCCTTCACAATCTGCTCGATATCGTAGCGCATCATCTTGATATAGGTGTCGCCGTTAGAGCCGGGCGCGCCCAGGGAATCCGTGTACAAATCGCCCACGACTCTGACGCCTGCGTCGCGCGCGAGCTGGGTCGCCAGGGCAGGGTTGGTGGTCGCCTCGGTGAATACGGCGGCCCCCCCCGCCTCCTTCATGGCGTCCACCAGCCGCGCCATATCCTGGGCCGAGGGCTGCGCCTCCGCGCTCACCGACGGCAAGACTGTGCCCACCAACTCAAAGCCGTAGCGGTCGGCGAAGTAGCCGAAGGTCTCGTGGTTCGTCACCAGCCGGCGCTTCTCGGCCGGGAGGGTGGCGGCCTGCTGGACGATGAAGGCGTCGAGATCCTGCAACTGCGCGGTGTAGCGGGCGGCGTTGGCCTGGTACAGGGCCGCGTTGGCTGGGTCGGCAGCAGCGAGGCCATCCCGAATCCTGGTAACGTAGGCGATGACGTTCTGCACGTCCGCCCACATGTGAGGGTCAAGTTCGTGACCGTGCTCACCCTGGTCAGCTTCGCTCTTCGCCTCACCTGCGTGAGTGTTGTCCTCGCGCGGTGTCAAACCCTCGGACGCGATCACCCGTCTGGCCCGTGTGCCTGAGTTCTGAATCATTGGCTCCAGCCACGTTTCCAGGCCGACGCCGTTCTCGATCAGCACATCGGCGTTGGCGATGCGCTGCGAGTCACGCGGGCTAGGCTCAAAGCTGTGGGGATCCGAGCCGACGGGCAATAGTGAGGTAACGGTGGCCGCATCCCCGGCCACGTTGCGGGTGATGTCAGCGAGCAGGGTAGTCGTTGCCACCACCTGGAGCTTCCTCGCCGTCGGTGCGGCCGACACGGGCGACGAAGAGGTGTTCCCCTGGGCGGTTGGCGCGCAGGCCGCCAGCAGGCTGATCAGCATGAGCAGTATCGCGCCGAGAATCGCGCGCCCCAGGCTAGTCCCGCCCATGCCGTCTCCTACCGTTGTCGCGCGCCACTGCGCTCATGCGACGACTGACACCGCTCACAGACACCGTAGATCTCCAGATAGTGGCCGCGCGCCCGAAAACCCAGGCGGCGCGCAATCTCATCGGTCACGCCGCCCAGCGCTTCCTCATCCACATCGGTGATGAGGCCACACGCATCGCATACCAGATGGTAGCGGTGGAGGGTAAAGCGCTGCGCGCTGTCGCCCAGGTAAGACGGTCGCGCCAGGCCCAGCGCGGTGAGGATGTCCAGCGTGCGGTAGACCGTCGCCAGGCCGAGGGCGGGGTAGACAGCGCAGCCCGCCGCGTAGACCTCCTGGGGACTGGCGTGACACATGCCGCTTTCCAGCACATACAGCACGGCCAGCCGCGGGTTGGTGAGCTTGTAGCCCGCGTGGTGCAGGGCCGCCGCCAGTGCGCCGCCGCGGGCGTGTTCGAATTCCTGCTGCATGCCCTACCGTCCTAACTGAGAAGTATTTTCAAGTAGGCGAAGTATAGCCTTGTTGGGATGGATGGTCAAGCCTAACTGAAATTGGCTCTCAATTGGTGGTAGGGTGTTGGCCGCTCAGCGAGCAGGATATTCTCACGGAGGTGCTATAATTGGGATAGTTAACGAACTGTGAGACAGCCATGCCCACCGATACCAGCGACCGGGTGATTCTGTTGATCGGCAACCTGACCTATCGTGGCGGCGCCTTCGTGCAGGCCGCTGAGCGCCTCGGCCTGCAACCGATTCAGGGACTGGACCTGCCCAGGCCACTGGCCGACTACTGGCAGGCGACCCTGCCCCTGGACTTCAAGCTGCCTGATAAGGCCGTCAGGGACCTGGTTGCCTTCGCTCGCGAGCAGCCCGTGCGCGCCATCCTGTGTGTTGATGACAGCGCGCAGGTCATCGCTGCCCGCGCCTGTCGGGAGCTTGGCCTGGCCTACAACGCCCCTGAGGCGGCCCTGGCTGCCAAAGACAAGCGCCGCATGCGCGAGGCGATGGCAGCGGCGGGTGTGCGCAGCCCCCGCTTCCGCGTGCTGCATACCGACGACGACCCGCGCGCCATCGCCCCCAGCATCGACTACCCGTGCGTCGTGAAGCCGACGCTGCTGTCGGGCAGCCAGGGCGTTCTCCGCGCCGACGACGCGGATGAGTTCGTGCGCGCCTTTGCGTGTACCCGCGCCATTGCCCTCGCTACCGGCGGCAAACCGGGGGAGGCGCAGCGGGCCGAGATTCTGGTCGAGGACTACATTGACGGTTTCGAAGTGGCCCTGGAAGCCATCCTGACCGACGGCGCGCTCACGCCGCTGGCCCTCTTCGACAAGCCCGACCCCCTGGTCGGCCCCACCTTCGAGGAGACAATCTACGTGACACCTTCGCGGCTGCCCCAGGCGACGCAGCAGGCCATCTTCGCCACAACGGCGAGCGCCTGCGCCGCGCTGGGCCTGCGCGAGGGGCCAGTGCATGCCGAGCTGCGCGTCAACGACGCGGGGGCGTGGATTGTCGAGGTGGCGGGGCGGTCTATCGGGGGGCTGTGCTCGAAGATACTACGCTTCGGGACCGAGGGCGTGTCCCTGGAGGAGTTGATTCTGCGCCACGCCCTGCGTCTGGACGATGCGCCCACTGAGCGGGAGAGCCGGGCGGGCGGCGTGATGATGATTCCCATCCCGACGGCGGGGATACTGAAGCGGGTCGAAGGTGTGGCCGAGGCGGAAGCCGTGCCTGGCGTGGAGGAGGTCGATATCACCATCCCCCTCAATCATCCTGTCGTGCCGCTACCCGAGGGGGCGAGCTACCTGGGCTTCATCTTTGCCCGCGCCGACACCCCCGAACAGGCCGAGGCGGCGCTACGCGAGGCGCACCGCCGCCTGAGATTCGTGATTGTGCCGCACATTCCGTTGCTGCGCGGAGCGTGACACGTGGGGCCGAGTCGCCTATACCGCTATCGACGCCGATGCGCCTCACGCCTCACTTCCTCGGCGCAGCGCCCTTCGCCGCTGGCGCGCCCTTGGCGGCTGGCGCACCCTTGGCGGCCGGGCCGCCCGGCCCTTCGGGAACCCAACCCTCCGGCACCGGCTCCTGGTCCTCGAACAGGAAGATTTCCATCTGCTCGTTGAGGAAGCGTCGCGCCTCAGGATCGACGCCCACCAGGCCGTAGTGGTTGACGAGCATCACGGCCTGCCGCTTCCACAGGTCCCAGGCGGCGGCCGAGATATGGTCGTAGATGCGCTGACCCAGTTCGCCTGAGAAGGGTGGGCGGTCGAGGCCCGGCAGCTCCCGCTTGAGCTTGAGGCAATACACCATGCGTGGGCCATCGGTCGCCGCCGTCTCGGACATGGCGGGCGGCTCCTGGGTTGGGGGCGGGCCGTCGGCGGGGGTGTCTGTCGCCGCCGGCGTCTGGTCGGCCTCTTCGTCGCCCTGGGGATCGCGCTTGAAAAACTTGTTCAGCATCGCGGACATCTCCTATGCGTATCGTGTTCTTTGGCATGCAGGGCGTGTTTTCGCGCGCCCCATTGTGGCATCTGCTACAGGCGAACATGGATGTGGTCGCTGTCGTCGTGCCCGCGCTGATCCGTGGGCAGGGCGGCGTAGACCTACGCCCCCTGACGCCCCCCCGAACCCACATCGACATACCACTGGCCGCCCCGTCGGCCGAGCCGACCATCATCGGCCTGGCCTGGCAGCGCGGTATTCCCGTCTTCGAGGTATCGCGCCTCAAGAGTCAGGCCACGTGTGAGGCGTTGGCCGCGCTGGCCCCCGACGCCCTGGCCGTGGCGTGCTTCCCGCGCCTGCTGCCACCGGGTCTGCTGGCCGTACCGCGTCTCGGCGGCTACAACGTCCACCCCTCGCTGCTACCCGCCTATCGTGGGCCGGAACCGCTGTTCTGGGTGTTCCACGACGGTCTAGAGCACGCCGGGGTGACGGTGCATCACCTGGATACGGGCGCAGACAGCGGCGACATCGCGGCTCAACAGGCCGTCGCGCTACCCGACGGCATCGGCTATGGCGAGGCCCAGCGCCGACTGTCAGATGTCGGCGGGCGGCTTCTCGTCCAGGTTCTGGCCGACGCCCAGGCGGCGCAGTTGACCTTGCGGCCTCAGCCAGCGGCGGCGGCCTCAATGGCGCCCATGCCGACCGCCGCTGATTTTCACATCGACGCCGGATGGACGGTGCGCCGCGCCGACAACTTCATGCGCGGGCTGGCCGAGTGGGGCCAATCCTTCACTGTCGAAACCGATGACGGCGCAGCGCTGGTAGTAGCGGCTCCCACCGACGACGAGACCGACGCCGGTGCGATACCCATTACGCTCGCCGATGGTTCCCTGACGGTACGTCTGGCGCCTTCGGTCTAAGAATTATCTACCTACGCCGGGGGGCTGTCAAACGAGGTGGACGCGATCAGGCCCCTTTGAATGTCGCTCCGCCTGGCGCCCCAGGCTACGGTTGGCGGCTGTAGCGGAAGGCGATGCCCATCAAGCACAGGCGAGATCAATACAGGGCTTTCACTCATACCAAACAAGGAGCGCTTCGTGGCATCCATCAAGACAGTGGGAATCATCGGCGGGGGTGTAGCGGGACTGGCGGCAGGCGGATTGCTCGCGCGTAGGGGAATCAAGGTCAAACTCTTTGAGGCGAACGGCAAGATCGGCGGCTGCTGTTCGACGACGACCGTCGGCGGGTACACCTTCAACGATGGCGCGTTGTATCTCGCCTTGCCGAACATGCTGGATCGCGTCTTTGCCGAGGTTGGGCTGGATCGCCCGGCCGTTTTGCCGTTGAGGAGGATCACCGCACCGCAGACGGCGGTTCTGCCCAACGGCGACAAGGTCACGTTTGGCGACGGCTTGCGCGTGACTGTCGAAAAGAAGAATGGCACAGTGAACGAAGCCACGCTGAAAAAAGAATTGGATGCCATGATGAAGCGATGGGAGCCAGCCCTTCGCCTGCTCACAGAAGATATCATGGTCCATCCGCTTTCTTTTTCGCGCATCCTCACCAGGGGATGGCGGCAGCTGCCCAAGTTCAGCGGGACGGTGGCGGATGAATTGAGGCGGCTCTTCAGCGACGACTCGGTACGCGCCGCGATGTCGGGCGTTCTGCTTTACACGGGCTTGCCCCCTGAAAAACAGCTCGCCATTTCGGTGTTGGGGTTGGTGACTCTCTTTAGCGATGGCTTTCACCTACCCCAAGGCGGCATGGGCAAAGTCCCCGAGGCGCTCAGCCGCGCCATGCTCTCGCATGGCGGGGAAATCCATTTGGGTACGCGGGTGGACAGGATTGTCGTCAGGGACGGGCGCGCACGCGGGTTGGAGATTCGCGGGCAGGGATTGGTCGAGGTGGACGCGGTCATCTCTACCGTCAGCGGGATGCTAACCTTTGGTTCATTGCTGGACGAGGCAGACTCGCCGCGCAGGTTGAAGCGCATGGCAAAGGAGGCGAAGCTATCGCACAGCGCGTTTTCGGTTCAACTTGGCTTGCGAAACAAAATAGACGCGCCCAGCCATTCGCATTGTTTCCTGCCGCTGATGGAACAGCAAAGCGACGTGTTCACCCCTTGCGACGACGGCGTGCGGTGGCTGGTGTACGACGCGCCGACGGTGACGCTCCCCGAGCTCGCACCGGCGGGCGGAAGCGTGATCGAAATGTACCCGCCGGTGCGGCGCGATCTTCCAATTGAAGATTGGAGCGAGGAGAAAAAGGAAGCCGTGCTGGAAAAAGCGGTGGCCGCTCTCTCCCGCGTTCACACACTGGATATCGCCGTCAGACGCATGGTCAGCCCCAAGGATTTCAGGAACGACCTGAACCTGTATCGTGGGGCGGTGTACGGTTTGTCGCCGCAGGTCGCGCCGTGGCATCACTTTCCGCATCGCACGCCCATTCACGGCCTGTACCAGACCGGGCAGACCACCTATCCCGGCTACAGCGTGGGGCGTGCCGCCACGTCGGGCATTCTCACCGCCGAAGCGCTCATGGCTGAATGAGGCATGCTACGGCTGGCAGACTTGCAGGGCACAAGCGCGGCTGGTGACTGTATCGAAAAGCGATACCCATCTACGTGCATTTTATCGTCCAATAGGGGTGCTGCCAGCCGGCAGCCTGTCGCGCCCGAGACGGGTGGCCCATCAAACGAGAGGAGAGACTAAGAATGGCCGAAAACGCAAAGCCCTCCTCCATCCCCAGAAGTTTCTTGTTTGCATTGATGCTAACGCTGATGGCCCTGTTCATCGCGGCCAGCGCCGTGTTTGCCCAACCGCTTGCGCAAGCGCCAGACGGGGCAACGCTCTTCAAGGAAAAGTGCGCGGTTTGCCATACGATTGGCGGAGGGGATTTGCTGGGGCCTGATTTGCAAGGCGTGACTGAACGCCGCGACCCGGCCTGGCTCAAGCAATGGATTCTCGTGCCCGATCAGGTGTTGGCTTCGGGCGACCCGATTGCCACAGAATTACTGGCGAAATACAAGAATGTGCCGATGCCCAATCTGGCGCTGACGCCCGATCAAGTGGCCGCGCTGCTCGCGTACATGAGCAGCGGCGCGACGGCGGGCGGCGCGACGGCAGGCGGCGCGACGGCGGCGCTTCCTGCTGGGGATGCGGCCGTCGGCAAGGCATACTTTCTGGGCAATCAACGCTTCGAGAACGGTGGTCCCCAGTGCATGTCGTGTCACAGCGTGGCGGGCCTCGGCTCGCTCGGCGGCGGCAATTTAGGCCCCGACTTGACGACCAGCGGCTTCGTTCAATCGGACGCGGCGTTTACATCCTTCATGGCCGCGCCATCCACACAGACAATGGGCGCGATCTGGGCTACCACACCACTGACGCCGCAAGAGCAAGCCGACTTGTATGCGTTCCTGAGCCAGGCGTCTGTGGCCCAGCGCGAGCCAAGCGCGTTGTTGCAGATCGCTTTGCTTGCCATCATCGGAGCCGTGGCGATGATCGCGCTGGCCCAATTCCATTGGGGTAAGCGGCTCAAGGGCGTGCGCAAGCCGATGATCGAAGGCACGTACGCAGCGGCGAAGAAGTAAGCACACTCCACACAACTCGCGCCCTCTTGCGCACCCCTGGCATCCGCGGACGCCAGGGACGCGACAACAACGGAGGCTGATACCATGGGTTGGATACGGGACTTGATCAATCCGCAGGCCCGCCAGTGGGAAGAGTTCTATCGCAACCGCTGG
>CAZJJF010000021.1:10561-20410 GCA_964546245.1 uncultured Anaerolineales bacterium | reverse complement strand
GGCTGAAGGTCTTGCCGGCGCTAGACACGGTCAGCGTGCGCTCCCACATGCCGGGGAGAGTAGCGATGGAAATATGCTCGGCGTCGTCGAAGGTCAGATACTCATAGACCTCGTCGCTGAGAATCAGGGCGTCCCAGCGCTGAGCCAGGTCGGCGATGTGCTGTAGCTCGGTGTGTGTGAAGACCTTGCCGGTCGGGTTGTGGGGTGTGTTGACCAGGATGAGCCGGGTGCGCGGGCTACAGGCGGCCTCCAACTCAGCCCGGTCGTACCACCACTCGGCGTGCTCGGCGTCGGGCTGGCGTAGCGGGACGTAGCGCGGCACGCCGCCGGCGAAGGTGATGGACGGCACGTAGGAATCGTAGAACGGCTCGAACACGACGACCTCGTCGCCGGGATCGACCAGACCGAGAATCGTGGCGAAGATGGCTTCCGTCGCACCCGACGTAACCACCACGTCGCGGTTGGGGTCAAGATCGCGATCCAGACGCGGACCGTAGTGGGCGGCGAGGGACTGGCGCAGGGCAGGCGCGCCGTGGGAGATGGCGTACTGGTTCACGTCGCCCGCGATGGCCTCTTCGGCCACCGTCTTGATCCAGGTCGGGCCAGGGAAGTCGGGGAAGCCCTGGCCCAGGTTGACGGCGTCGTACTTGGCGGCCAGCGCGCTCATCTCGGAGAAGATAGAGGCGCTCGTTCCTGCCAATCGACCGGCGAGCGGGTGGTGGGAGGTCGTCATAGGGCGGTGGTATCGTCAGGCTGGGGCGGCGATGGCCAGGGGCGGTCGCCCTCGATGACGCGCCCGGCGCGCAGCAGAGTGGCTTCGTCCCAGGGGCGACCGATGAGTTGTATCCCGATGGGCAGGCCTTCGCCGCTGATGCCGCTGGGCAGGGCCAGCACCGGCACGCCCAGCAGGTTGAAGGGGCGGGTGTAGCGGGCGATGGCCTCGCGCATGTTGACCGTCGCGCCGTCGATGATAGCTTCTGTCGCGCCGCGCAGGGGCGCGGGGACGGCGGTTCCCGGCGCCAGGAAGATGTCGGCCTGCTCGAAGACCGCCTCAAAGTCGCGGATCAAGTGGGCGCGAAACTCGACGGCGCGACCGTAGGCCATGCCGCTGACCTGGAAGCCCAGCTCCAGGCGGCTCGCCACGTCGGGCTGGAACTCATCACGGCGGGTCTGCAGCCGCTGCTCATGGAAGGCCGACGCCTCGGCGTTGAGGATGTCCAGGGCCATGCGACTGGCGTCGCGCAGGCGCGGGACGGAGACCTCGATGACGCTGGCCCCGTGGCGGCGCAGAATCTCCAGGCTGTGGCGCAGGCCGTCGAGGACGTCGGCCGTCGCGCCGACCAGAGAATAGTCGGGGTCGACGGCGACGGTCAGGCCGCGCGTGCCCCGGTCCAGATCAGCGGTGAAGGAGGGCACGGGACGGTTGACGCTGGCCGGGTCCAGGGGGTCGTAGCCGCTCATGGCCTGGAGCATCACCGCCACGTCGTAGATGGAGCGCGCCATTGGCCCGGCGTGATCGAGGGAGAAGGATAGCGGGATGACGCCGCGCTTGCTGATGCGCCCGTAGGTAGGCTTGAGACCGACGATGCCACACAGAGTGGCGGGCATGCGAATGGAGCCACCGGTGTCGGTTCCCGTCGCGGCGGCGCACAGCCCGGCGGCGATGGCTGCGCCGCTGCCGCTGGATGAGCCGCCGGGCGAGCGGGCCGTGTCCCACGGGTTGCGAACGGGGCCGAAGTGGGAACTATCACCGGTCACGCCGTAGGCGACCTCGTGCATGTTGAGCTTGCCCAGGAGGATGGCCCCCGCAGCCCGCAAGCGCGCCACCGACGGCGCGTCCTCGCGGGCGATGTTGTCCAGGAACAGGCGCGAGCCGGCCGTGGTTGGTAGGCCCGCCACGTCGAACAGGTCCTTGAGGGCGATGGGGATGCCGTGCAGCGGGCCGCGATACTCGCCGCGACGAATCTCGGCCTCGGCCGCCTTTGCCTGCTGGCGAGCGCTGTCGGCCGTGACAACGATGAAAGTATTGAGGTCCCGGTCGCGGGCGGCGATGCGATCCAGGTAGGCGTCTGTGACGGTGAGGGGGGACACCTCGCCCGCGGCCAGGCGCGGGGCGAGGTGCTCGATGGTAAGGCGGGTCAGAGCGCTCACCGGACAAGAATCTCCCGGCCGCCGCTAACCTCGACGTCGCCCTCTAGGTAGGCGTCGAGCCACCAGGTGTGCGCGGCGCGCACGCCGAAGTAGGATGGCTGAACGTCTTCTGGCAGCGTGAACGAGCCATTGAAGGTGCGGCTCTCGCCGGCCTTGAACGATACATCGGTAGCCAGGACGGCCTCGTCCTCGTAGGTAAAGCTGCTTATATCCTCGATGTCCTCGTCCCAGTCCTCCTCCTCCTCGTCTTCGAGGACCAACTCGGACTCGCCATTCAGCGCGCCGTCCAGGGTTTCTACATCTTCCAGCGCCTCTTCCTCATCCGCGCCGAAATCGTCCTCGTCCTCGAAAACAGGCTCGACCTCCTCGACGCCGAACAGCTCGGCGACCAGGCTCTTGGCCTTGAGGGGGGTACTGGCTGATACGGTGACGGTGAAGCTCACGGTGTCACCGGGGGAGAACTGCTCGCGGTCAATCTCGATTGTCAGGCGGCCCGGCGCGCGGGCGGGGGTCTTGGCAGGCATGGGAACTCCTTTCGCTCTCGTGGTTCTATTGTACCACGTCAATGGTAGCCAGGTCGATCATATCGCGGCCATCGGTCAAGGACAGGCGTCGGCCGTTGGCGGCATCGTAGAGTCCGACGCGGAGCGCGAGGGGGCCGACGACGCCAGCAGGTACACTCAGGCCGTGGAAGTCTACGATGGGGCGGCCAGGTGTCCACGTGGAAGTGGGGCGCGCGCCCCCTTGCGGCGGGCTGTCGTGTTGCGCTACCAGCCGCCCCGCCGCGTCGTAGAGGTGGACAAACACGCTATAGTCACGGTCCAGAGGTTGAAGCGTGTCCCACTTCAGGTCAACGGTCACGGTGCCGCCCGGCTTTGTGCTGGTGTTGAAGCTGGCATCGCGCAAAGTCGGGCCTGCCGCCCATGTCGCTTGGGGGTCAAGGCTTGCGCGCGGCTCGTCGCCCCTCAGGTGCAACAAGGTCAGGTTGTCGCCCCGCCAGGTTGCCGAGGCCGGATAGAACTGCCGGTCGAGCCAGGCCTTGAAGGGTGCATTGGGTCCTGCTGTGCCGCGATACAAGATGCTCCACAGCCGTGGGTGCGCCTCTCCCGCCGTCTCGAGACGGTCCTCGATGCGCGCCATCGATTCGGTGACGGGATCCCACCGCTGGGCATACGTCCACGGGGGTAGGCTTGGGTCGCGGTAGGCATCATATGCGCCCGCCAGACTCAACACATTGAAGACGACCACGTCGTCGGGGCGCGCTCCGGCGTCGCGCAGGGCGCGCGCGTCAGCCCACGGCTCCCAGTTATCGCCGCGCTCCAGGTCTTTCGCGTAGACGCCGCCGCCGAAGGTGGGCCACAGAGTCACGGCAAGGGCTAGAGCCGCCGCCGCCCCCGCCAGTCGAGGCCAGGTAGACCACAGAGCCACCAGCCCGTAGGCAACGGCCAGCCCGATGAAGGGGCTGGCGGGGATGGTGTAGCGGGCAGCGAACATGTGGGCGCGCGTTCCCACAGCGACGCCGACCAGTGTCAGCGCCACGGCGAGGATAGGGAGCAGCAGGAGGCTCGGCGACAGGCCGAGACTCTGCCGCCGACCGACGACCACGGCAGCCGCGCCCCCGGCCACGATGGCAATCAGAGTCCAGACAGCCGCCCAGCCAGGGCCATAGGCGAAGACGGACCCGTAGAGGCTCGCGCTCAACACATCCAGCAGGTGGAAGGCAGGTGCGCTCACCTCGGCCCGGCCTTCGACGCGCGACAGTATAGGGCCGAGGGCGTAGATAAGCCAGGGTAGGAAGCCCAGCACGATGACGCCACTCGCGACCGTCAGTCGCCGCGCCGCGCGTCGCCCCTGGGATAGGCGCCACCAGGGCCAGCCGCGCACCAGGGCGTAGATGCCGAGGGCGAGCAGGGCCAGCGCGCTATAGTAAAACGTATAGATGGCGAGCAGCGCGCCCACGACCCAGGCCACCAGTGCGCCCCACGGCGCGGGAGACTCCGTGTCCAGGCAGCGTAGCAGTCCCCAGGTTGCCAGGAGCAGGCCCGCAACTGTCAGCGAGTACATGCGCGCGACCTGCGCGTAGTAGACCAGCAGCGGGGCGAGGGCGACGTACGTCGCGGCCATCAACCCCACCGGCTCGGCCGCACTGCGGCGGCGACCGACCCAGGCGCGACCAGCCTGATAGGCCAGGGGCACGCAGGCTACGCCGGCGATGAGTGACAGATAGCGAAGCACGAACTCGCGGTGGCCCAGGGTCAGGAAAGGGCGCAGCGCGAGGTAATAGCCCGGCGGATGTACATCGCGTGCGGTCAGATAGGCGATGTCGCTAAAGGGCAGCTGACTGATGGCGAGCGACCACCCTTCGTCCCACGCCAGAGGCGGCCAGGCCAGACTGTGCACACGCAGCCCGAAGGCCACCACGAGCAGCCCGGCCAGCAGGGGCAGGCGGGCGCGCTTGAGTTCAAACGAGCGCGGAGTCATTCCGTTATTCCAGGGGGAGGCTGGCTCCCCTGCAAAGTACGCCAGATTATACCATCGAATAGACCCCGGACAAGCCCTGGCGTATTGATGGGTTGACCCCCAAACCTTGATGTGGCTTGACTCATCCCGCCTAGCCCCTATAATCCCCAGGTACGCCGGAGGCGTCCCCCCATGCCTGGTGTAGCCGATCCCACAACGCTGGCGGCGCTCCCTATCTTTCGTGGCCTGACGCGGGAGCAGCTGGTCTGGTTCAACGAACGCCTGCACCGTCAGGCCTATCCCGCCACCGCCATCATCTTCACCGTGGAGCAGCCCGCCGAGGTGGTCTATATCATCCTGAGCGGGACGGTTCGCATCCACGTGGAGCAGGCTACCGGTTCGGATGTCATTATTGACATCGCTGGGGCGGGTGATATTCTGGGCGAGATGGCTCTGATCGAAGGCGTAGGTCGTTCAGCCAGTGCCAGTACCCTGGAGGAGTCGGCCTTGCTGTGGCTCGATCGCGCCTCATTCATGGAGGCGCTACACAGCATGCCCGGCTTTAGCCTCAACCTGGTGCGCATCCTGTCGGGGCGGTTGCGGCTGGCCAACGAGCGGATTCAGGGCTTCGCCGCGCTAGATGCCTATGGCCGGGTAGCGCGGACGCTCCTCGCATATAGCCATCGCTACGGCCAGCGGTTGCAGGGTGGTGAGATGGTCATTCCCATCCGCCTCACGCAGAGCGACATCGCCGAGATGGTGGGCGCGTCTCGCGAGCGGGTCAACCAGATCATGTCGTACTACAGGCAGCGGGGCTATCTGTCCGTCGACCGTAACTATCGCATCGCCATCCACGACCCCGAGGCGTTGGCGAAGCATTCTGAATGAGCCAGGAGATACCATGACGAACCCCCTGGAGCAGCGCCTCCTCGACGCCATCGATGCCCAGCGTGCGCTCATCTTTGGCGTGTCCGACCAGATTCACGCCCACCCCGAGCTTCAATATCAAGAAGTCTTTGCCTCTGAACTGTTGACGCGCACCTTCGAGGCGCAGGGCTTCCAGGTGGAGCGTGGCGTGTGCGATATGCCCACCGCCTTCGTCGCCAGCATCGACAGCGGTAAGCCTGGCCCCACTGTCGCCTTTCTGGCTGAGTATGATGCCCTGCCCAACCTGGGCCACGGCTGCGGCCACAATCTTATCGCCGCATCGACAGTGGCGGCCGGATTGGGGATGCGGGAGATCTTGAGTGATGCGGGTGGCCGGGCCATTGTCTTCGGCACGCCCGCCGAGGAGGGCGGCGGGGGCAAGATTCCGATGGTCAAGGCCGGCCTGTTCAAGGAGGTGGATGCTGTCCTCATGGTTCACCACGGCGGTGACGAGAACAAGGTTCCCACCGAGTCCGGCACAGGCTCCTGTCTCGCGACGTCGCAGCGCCAGTACGAATTCTTCGGCCAGACGGCCCACGCTGCCGCCGACCCCTGGAACGGCGTCAATGCCCTGAATGCAGTGATTCACCTGTTCCTGGGCATCGACTCGCTGCGCCAGCACGTCAAGGACACGGCGCGCATTCACGGCATCATCACCCACGGCGGCGACGCCCCCAACGTTGTGCCTCGCTACGCGGCGGCGCAGATCCTCATGCGCGCGCCCAACCGCGCCGAGGTGGACGAACTGGTCGCCCGCGTTAACAGGGTCGCGGAGGGCGCGGCGGTCATGACGGGCGCCCAACTGAAGATCAGTGAACTGGGGATGCCCTATGACGACATGCGCCCCAATTACAGCCTGGGCAAGCGCTATGCCGTCCAACTGGAGCGCATGGGCCTGAGCCTGAGGCACGTGGACCCCGGCGTCGGCATGTATTCGACGGATTTCGGCAATGTCAGCCACGCCGCGCCGTCGTCGGGCTGCACCTTTGCCATCAGCCTGGAGCCGATTGCCGGTCACTCGCCGGAAGTGGTGGCCTGCTCCGCCTCCGACCTGGGCCGCGAGAACATGCTACGCGCATCGAAGGCAATGGCCCTCACGGCCCTGGAGGTGCTGACACAGCCGGGCGTGGCCGAGGCTGTGCGCGCTGAGTTCGCCGCGGCCGGCGCATGATCGACGCGGCTGAAGGTCGCCCGCCGCTTCCGCCACCGCCGACCGGTCGTGATACCCACATTCTGGCCGAGTACATCCGCGCCGCTCTCGATCTGGGCTACAGCCTGGAGGAGGTTCGCGCTGCCTACCCGCGCCTGACGACGGATCAACTCTACCTGGCATATCGCCGTGCGCTGAGGATGCGGGGTAAGACATGATGTGCGGCGTCTGGCTGTCAGCCTTTGCGACTTGAGCCGACGGGGTGTACAATCTGGACAAACGGATCGTAGGAGTTTTTCGCGCATGCCGCCCATCGCCGACAAAGACCGTCTCACGCGCCTCTTCGCGGCTTTTGTCGAGCGCCTCAATACTGATCCGGCCCTGGCGGGTCGGCTGGCTGAGTTGAGCCAGGCGCTTGGCTTTCGTCTCGATGATCTCGATACCACGCTCGTGTTGGATGCCCGCACCGTCCCCCTGCGCGTCCCAAGCAATCGCTCCAGGCTGACGCCAGACACCCTGATCGTCACCACCGGCCCCCAGTTCCACGACTTCTGGTCGGGCCGGGCGCCACTCGCTGATTTCCTGGCCCAGAGTCAGGTCGAAGGCGATCCTCAGCCTTTGCTCGACATCGCGGCCTCCCTCCCCCCCGTCTTTGCCGCGTATGCTGAGACAGCTCGTCGTCGGCGCATGACTTCGCTGTCTGCGCCGCAAACCGCTGCCAGTGGCGAGGCGTCGCCCGCCGAGGTCGCCCCGGTTACCGAGCCGCCAATCGCGCCCAAGCCCCGCTCCCGCTCGCGGAAGCCGACGGCTGAAGCTGCCCCCGCGGCGGAAGCCCCGCCCGACGCAACGGCAGCGCCCGCTGCCAGGCCTAGACGCCGCTCACGCCAGCAACCCGCCGCGACCTCGCCTGTCGAGGCGCTGGCCACTGACGCGGTGCAGGGCGCGGCCGCGCCAACCGAGTCGCCCCCGCTGGTTGCGGAAGCCGCCGAGCCTGCGCTCTTGGTGGAAGAGTTGCCCGAAATACCATCCACACCGCCGGGTGAGGAGCCTCTGGCGGCCGAGACCGGCGCACCCCTTGAAGCCGAGCTTGAGGCGCTGGAGACTGCTGCCGAACTGCCATCGCCAGAGCCGATTCCCACGGAGCCGCCAGCGACCCCACCAGCGGCGAGTGGCGGCCACAAGCGTGGCCGCCGCGGGTCCAAGAAGATTGCCTCGGTGGAGGTGTCGGAGCCAACGGCCGCCCCACCCAGGCCAATCGCGACAGAGGCTCCCGCGCCCCAGGTAGCCAAGAAGGGTAAGAGCCGCAAGAAGGCGGAGCCGCAGCCCGCGCCAGCCGCCAAGGCAGTTGTCGAGGTTGTCCCAGCCGACGAGCAAACACGGGGCAAGGGCAAGGGGCGCGACAAGAAGCGTCAGGCGGAGAAGGCCACGACTGCGCTCATCCCCGCCCCGCCCAGCGCGCCCGCCCCCGCCGCGCCGCTGCCCGTTGCGGACGCGCGCGCGAGTCGCCTGCGCGCCGCCGTCGAGTCTCTCGGTCGGCGCATGATTCCCGTGGTGGAAGGGGACGCAGCGCGGCGCAAGGTAGAGCGCCTCGATCAGACGCTGCCGACGGATGAGGCGGCGCTACGTCTGGAGATGCTGCGGCGCATGACCCTGATCCGAGCCGTCGAGAGCCGCCTGGCCGAGGAGATGGGGGCGCGGCGGTTACCTGCGGCTGAGCTGGCCCTCTCGGACGGGCAGGAGGGCGTCGCCGTTGCCGCTGCCTTCGCGCTTCGCCCCGAGGACAACCTGGTAACCACGCATCGGAGCATTGGCCCCTTCCTGGCGCGCGGCAGCGACCTGGCAGCGCTGGTGGCTGAGGTCTACGGCCGCGCGGCGGGACTGAATGGCGGCAAGGGCGGCCCCCAGAACCTGTCCGACGTGCGCGTGGGGGCGCTGGCGACGGCCATCGTCGGCGCGTCGCCGGTGTTGGCCCTCGGCTTTGCGCTGGCGGCGCGGCTCCAGAAGACCGAGCAGGTGACGCTGTGCCTGCTGGGCGAGGGCGCATCCAATCAGGGGATGTTCCACGAGGCGCTGAATCTGGCCGCTGTGCGCGGCCTGCCCGTCGTATTCGTCATCACCAACAATGGAACCGCTGACGCTACCCCGGCCGAGGAGACGAGTCGTCTGTCGAACCTGGCCCAGCGGGCCGTCGCCTACGGAATGGGTAATGCCACCGTTGACGGCAACGATGTGTGGGGCGTGTACCGGACCCTGCGCGCCGCCGTGCGCGTCGCTCGCAATGGGGGGCCGAGTCTGGTAGAGGTCAAGACGCCGCGACTGTCGAGCTTGCCCGACACGCAACGCGAGGGCAAGGATGCGCTGGTGCGCCTGTATCAGGGTCTGGTGGACTCGAAGTTCCTATCACCCTCCGACGCGCGCGAGATCGCGGCTGCCGCCCAGTTGCAGGCGAGTCGCGCCGTGGAGTGGGCGCAGGGCGCACCCAATCCGCCGGCCGAGGCGCTGACCACCTTCGTCTATAGCCCCGAGCCGTCGGCCCTCTATCGACCCACCCCTGTGCGCGTCGCAACGCGGAGCCTGAGCATGGCCGCCGCCATCCGCGAGGCCCAGGCGACCGCGCTGCGCAGTGACCCGTCGGTGTACCTCATCGGCGTCGGGCTGGCGAGTGGCGGTCGCTTCCAGACCGTGGCGGGCCTGATCGACCGCTACGGCCCGGAGCGGGTCATCGACGCGCCCATCAGCCCCAATGCCATCATCGGCTCGGCCGTCACCGCCGCCGCGTCCGGCATGCGGCCCATCGTCGACATCGGCTTCGGCGACTTCCTGACTCTGGCCGCCGATCCCATCGTCAACCAGGCGGCCAAGCTGCGTTACATGACCAGCGGCCAGTACCGCGCGCCCCTGGTCATCCGCGTCGCCAGCGGCCCTGCCCAGGGCTGGGGGGCGCAGCACTCGCAGAGCCTCGAAGGTTGGTTTGCCGCTATACCTGGTCTGCTCGTCGCCGTGCCGAGCGGCCCCTACGAGGCCAAGGGTCTGCTGCTGACGGCGGTGCGTTCCAACAACCCCGTCCTGTTCTTCGAGCCGAAGGCGTTGTACGAGGCCAGCGGGCCTGTCCCCCAGGACGATTATCTTGTGCCCTTCGGCGTCGCCGACGTGAGGCGTAG
>CAZJJF010000021.1:0-10551 GCA_964546245.1 uncultured Anaerolineales bacterium | reverse complement strand
CGGATTGCACCATCGTCGCCGTAGGCGCGGCCGTCGGGGAGGCCCTGGCCGCCGCCGAGACCCTCGCCGCCGACGGCATCAGCGCCGAGGTCATCGACCCGCGCACGCTCATGCCCTTCGACTGGGCCACCGTGCTGGAGAGCGCGGGGCGCACCGGGCGGCTGGTCATTGTCGAGGAAGCGCCCATTACCCTGGGTTGGGGGGCGGAGATTGCCGCGCAGGCGGCGACCTATCTGTTTGGCCTGCTGCGCGCGCCCATCGTGCGAGTTGCGGCGGCGCCGGTACCGGTCCCTTACAGCCCCAGCCTGGCCGTCACGGCCCTCGTTGGCGCGGACCAGATCATCGCCGCCGCGCGTCGTCTCGTGCGCGAGGGGTAGCGCCGACAGGCAGCCAGTCTCGACCTGTACAAGTATCGGCTGTCATGCCGACGGCAGGAGGCATCTCCGCGCGTGGTTGCCGCAGAGACCCCTCCTGCCGTCGGGGTGACAGTTGTGGGTTCTAGGCGGCTTGGCGAGGCATCTTTGCTGCTTATCAGCTATGGGAAAGGGCTACCACAGCGTGCCCTGGCGCGGTAGTGGGTCGGGGCGTGGCGTGTCCACCGCGCCGCGAATCGCCTCTTCCAGCGCGTCCAGATCGGGGGCATCGGGGTCGAGGAGGTGCGCCCCGCCGCGCAGGAGGCCGTCCGTGCCCGGGCTGCCGGGTACGGCGAACACGACCCGACCCTGCTTGCGGGCGCGGGCGGCCGTGTCCAGGCTGCCGCTATCTTTAGCGGCTTCCACGACAATGACCGCCTGACTCAAGCCGCTGATGAGCCGGTCGCGGGCCATGAGTTGCGGGCCGCGCGGCGGCGTGTTGGGCAGTAGCTCCGACAGCAGCGCGCCGCGCGCCGCGATGACCTCGGCCAGGTCGGCGTTCTCGCGTGGGTGGATGACGCGAATGCCGGAGCCGAGCAGAGCCACCGTCCGCCCCCCCTCGGCTTGCAGCGCGCCCCAGTGGGCCGCCGTATCGATACCCAGCGCCAGGCCGCTGACGATGGGTATGCCGCGCTCGGCGAGACCCCGCGCCACCCGCTCCGTCAGGGCCAACCTGTCGTCGCTGGCTTCGCGCGTGCCGACAATGGCCGCGCTGACCTGATCCCCCGCCCGCAGCTCTCCTCGCACGAACAGCACCAGCGGCGCATCGGACAACGCCCGCAACGGGGCGGGGAAGGCCTCGTCGTCCCACGTCAGTAGCTCGATGCCCTCGTCCGACAGGCTGGCGATGTCATCCGCCAGCGGGTCGAGGGACGTCTGAAGCAGTTGCTCGGCTGTCGCCAGGCTCACGCGAGGTAGAGCCGCCAGGTCGTCAGGGGCTGCGTCGAAGACAGCGTCGACGGAGCCGAAGCGCTCGATGAGGCGTCGCGCTGTTGCGCCGCCGATGCCAGGGGTAGCTGCCAGCGCCAGCCAGTGAGTCTTGCTCATCATGCATCCGCGTGAATCGTCTTGGTCAGGGTGAGCATGATGATGCTCGCGGGGCGGCCGCCCGCGACCGTTCGCGCGACCTCCTGTAATGTCGCGCCAGAGTCGTACAGGTCATCGATGACCAGGACGTGCTTGCCGCGCACGTCGGCGCGCAGGGCGAAGGCCCCCGCGACGTTGGCGCGCTTCTGAGCCAGCGAGGTTAGCTCCTTCTGGGGGCGGGTGACTCGCGTCTTGACCAGCCCCTCGCGCAGGACGGGAACACCGAGACGTCTCCCCAGCGCCTCCCCCAGTGTTGCGACCGGGTCGAAGGGTCGCGCCGTCGACGGCGGCACAGGCAGGATGAGGTCGGGGTGAGGTAACTCAGGATGCTCGGCCAGCAGCTGCGCCCAGGCGTTGGCTAGCGGCTCGGCCGCCTCGCGCTCGTCGTGGTACTTGTAGCGATACACCTGTTGACCGATGCCGCTTCGGCTGTGCGCATCACCGTCGAAGTGGGAGTGGGCGTCGAGGGCCCAGCCCGCCTGCCAGGGGCCCGACAGCGGGCGCGGATGAGGCCGCGCCAGGAAGGCGGCAACAGGGTCGACCGGCGCGGCCGCGTGCCTTGCGACCAGGGCAAGTACGTCGTCGCCGTAGCTTGCCACCTTGTGAGGGCCGATGCCGCGAATGGCGAGCAGGGCGGCCCGTGTCGCGGGGCGAGTGGCGGCGATGCGGTCGAGGGTCGCGTCGTGGAAGATCACGAAGGACGGTACATCGTCGGCAGTGGCTCGGTCACGCCGCCACTGCTTGAGGGCGAGCAGCAGGTCGGGGTCAGCGACGGTCGGCGGGTTGGATGCGGGCGCGGGTGCGGGGGGCGGTGGGGCGTAGGCGTTCACCACGCAGCGAATCACGCCGTAGTCGATGTCGGGCAGCAGCGCCTTGATGGGGGCGAGATAGCGGGTGTCGCCGACCTGGACAGCAGCGGCGCGCACCTGAGCCTGAACGTCGGCGGGGACGGCGGCGTCCAGCGTCACTATCCGCTCCGCGATGAGTTGCGCCAGATGCGAGTAGACCGTGCCGAGGGTCAGAGCGCGCCGGTCGGCGATGGCTTGGGGCGTCAGCCCCGCGCGCAGCAGGTCGCGGGTCACGTCGATGGTGCGGGTCGAGCCGTCCTCGGCGCGCGGCTTGGGGGTCTTGAGAGCGGGCATACTGGGCAGGGTAATGGCGGCGCGGGCATCTAGCGCCACCTCGCCTTTGGGCGTCAGCGCGACGGTTGGCATCTCACTGCCCACGGCCTTGAGATAACCCAACTTGATAAGATCACTGATCATGGCCGCCACATCCGTGCGACGCCAACCGCCGAGCGCGCCGTAGGCCTTGTGGCGCTGGTAGCGCTGCACAGCGCTAGACTTCGAGCCTGTCAGGAGCTTGGCGAGCTTATCGCGCCCAAGCGAACCGCGCAATCCCTTGACCACTTCCAGGATGGTCAGCGCGGCGCGCTCGGCGTCGCTCGTGGCGGGTGAGGCGGCGACTGTCTGGCGGCGAGCGAGGTCATTGTCGCAGCACAACGGGGCATCAGCCGGGCCGGTGTCACCGAAATAGTCGAGAATGATGCGGCGGCGACAGCCGCTTGTCTCGGCGTACGCCACCCTTTTCGCCAGCAGCGTGCGCCGCCAGGCCTGCCGCGCCTGCAACCGCGCTGCCATCGCTGCCAGGACGTCTGCGCTCAATGGCTGAGTCGTCGCTGCCGCTGCGCCCTGGGTTTGGGCATCGCGCTCTACGAGGCCGGCCGCCTCCAACGTTTCTAGCGCGACTCTGGCCTTCACCCCGGGTAGTCCTGTGGTCCGCTCGATGGCCTCCAGCGGCAGGTGCTGGTTGCGGGTCAGGTGGGCATGTACCGCGCGCAGGTCGGCTGCGGTTGGCGCGTCGCGGTCGATCATCCACTCCTGGAGGGCGCGGTCGTCGGGGGAGTAGAGCAGGCAGGCGCGGGCGGGCACGCCGTCGCGCCCGGCGCGTCCCGCTTCCTGGTAGTAAGCCTCCAGGCTACCGGGCAGCATGTAGTGCAGGACGAAACGCACGTCGGGGCGGTCAATGCCCATACCAAAGGCGTTAGTCGCGACGATCAGAGGTAGGTCGCCGGCCAGGAAGGCATCCTGTAGCGCGGCGCGGCGTACTGTATCCAGGCCGGCGTGGTAGTGCTCGGCGGGGAGGCGCAGGACCTCGCGGGCGAAGCTCGCCACTTCCTCGCTGTTGGCGCGCGTGCCCGCGTAGATGATGCCCGCGCCCTCCGCCCTCACTAGGAAATCGCGCAGCATTTCTAGCTTGGCTGTCCGGCTCGGCGTCGTGAGTACCTCGAATAGTAGGTTGGGTCGATTGAAACCCGTTACCAGTCGCTGCGCATCAGGTAGGCCTAGCAGCCGCACGATATCAGTCTGGACGCGGGGGGTGGCGGTCGCGGTCAGTGCGAGGCTGAGCGGCGAGTCAAGCTCGCGCCAGGCGTCGACGATATGGAGGTAGTCGGGGCGGAAGTCGTGCCCCCACTCCGTCACACAATGGGCCTCGTCTACCACCAGGAGCTTAACGGGGACTGACTTGAGGCTAGCGCGGAAGCCTGGGCTGCGCAGTCGCTCTGGCGCCACCAGGACAATCTTGTAACGGCCGGCGCGCATGGCGTCTATACGCCGCCGCTGCTCGGCGTAGTCGACCATGGAGTTGATATAAGTAGCCGGGATACCCCGCCGCGCCAGGCTGTCGGCCTGGTCTTTCATCAGGGCCAGAAGAGGCGAGACGACGAGGGTGACGCCGGGTCGCAGCACGGCCGCCAGTTGGTAGATGAGGGACTTACCCGCGCCCGTGGGCATGACCACCAGGGTATGCCTACCTTCGAGAAGGGCTGTTAACGCTTCGGCCTGGCCGGGCCGAAAATGAGAGAAGCCGAAGTAGCGATGCAGGGCCGCCGTCAGCATATCCGGAGCGACCGATGAGGTGGTAGATGACATAACTCTCTCGAGATAGGTTCAGCCCCTTCACGCGAGCGCGCGGTGAGCAGGCGGCGATGACGGTCATGGCGTCGCGAATCTCGCTCCGTCGCACGATGCCTGACGCTGATGGTAGCACAAGCGTTAGCCGCTGTCGACTTCACCCGAAGCCGGCCTGGCGCCTGTCACGCCCTATCGTCGATGAGCCGATACCCTACACCCGGCTCGGTGAGGATGTAGCGCGGCTGGGCGGGGATCGTCTCAATCTTCTGCCGTAGCTGGCCGATGTGGACGCGCAGGTAATGGGTCTCCTGCTCGTAGCCCGGCCCCCACACCTGGCGCAGCAACTGCTGATGGGTAAGCACCTTGCCAGCGTGGGTCACCAGCAGTCGCAGCAGGTCGTATTCTTTGGGCGTTAGATGAACCTCCTGCCCCGAGACTGTTACCTGGCGGCGCGCCAGGTCCACCGACAGATCGCCTGACTGGAATACCGGCGCCTCTACCTCGCCTTGCAGGCGATGGCGGAGCGTGGCCCGAATCCGCGCCAGCAGTTCGCTCATCCCGAAGGGCTTGGTGACATAATCGTCGGCGCCGCGGTCCAGCGCCTCCACCTTCTCCATCTCGCGGTCTCGTACCGACAGCACAATAACGGGCAGGTCCGACCACTCGCGGAGGCGGCTCATCACATCGAGGCCGTCCATGTCCGGTAGACCCAGGTCGAGAATCAACAGGTCGGGTCGTTCCTCGGCGGCGGCGACGAGGGCCGCCTGCCCGCTGGCAGCTTCCAGCACCTGGTATTGGTGTGCGCCCAGACTGGTGCGGAGGAGGCGGCGAATCTGTGGCTCGTCGTCAACGACCAGAATGCGAATTGGCTGGCCCGTCATGCTTCCATCTCCTGCGGTTCCTGCCGAACCGACGGCGCCTCGCCCTCGGCGGGCAGGAGGATGGTAAAGATGGCCCCCGTCCCATCCGCACGATTCGCCGCGCTGATCGTACCGCCGTGGGCCTCCACGATGCCGCGACAGATGGATAGGCCCAGCCCTGTGCCCGCCGCGTGGCGGTCGCCGGTCTTGACGCGCTGAAACTTGTCGAAGATACGCTCCAGGTCCTCAGGGGGAATGCCAGGTCCAGCGTCGCTGACTTCTAATGTCACGGCTCCGGGCAGGCGTCGCGCGGCAAGGTGAATGTTCGTCCCAGCGGCGGAGTACTTGGCCGCGTTGTCCAGTAGATTTACCAGGACTTGCTCCATCAGCACGAAGTCTACGTTTACCATAGGTAGCTTCGGCTCGATGTCCATCGTCAGGCGGTGGTCATTGAGGAATTGGGCCGGGCGGGCGAGGGACGCCCCGATCAAGTCTTCCAACTCTACCCAGTCGCGGTTTAGCTCTAGCGCCCCTGACTCCAGCCGCGTCATGTCGAGTAGATTGCCGACGAAGCGGTTGAGCCGGGCAGCCTCCTCTTCGATAGTTATCAGCAGATCCTGACGGTCGGCCTCGCTATAGGCGGTATCCTCAGCGCGCAGGGTTGTGACGGCGCCGGTGATGCTCGCCAGAGGCGTGCGCAGGTCATGGGAAATCGACGACAGCAGGGTGGTGCGGAGGCGCTCAGTCTCGGTCAGCAGCCGAGTCTGTTCCATCTCCTGCGCCAGGTGGGTGCGCTCAATGCCAATAGCTGCCTGGTCGGCCATCGCTTCCAGCAGGCGCCGCTGGCTCGGCGAAATCTGTCCAGTCTGCTCGACGCGCAAACCCAGCACACCCATAACGCCGCGTACGGTACGTAGCGGCAGGAACAGCCAATCGACACCGGGCAGCGTGTCGGTTCCGCGGCCGGTCGTCTGACTGTGACGCCAGGCCCACACCGCCGCCCCACGCTCCGTCCCTGTGAGGGCAACGCCGGCGGGCTGCTGCGCCCGGGCCTCCAGCGTATCGCCCAGCGGCAGCAGCACGACGACCTGCGCCGCTTGCGTCTCGGCGATCTCGGTTACAATGGCCCGTAGGACGTTGTCCAACCCTGCCGAGCCTGCCATCTCGCGGCTCAGACCGTATAGCACGCTGGTGCGCGCCTCGCGCATGCGAGCAGCGTGGGCCTGCTCGCGGACCTTAGCCATCAGGTTGCTGGTCAGGATGGCGACACTCACGTAGATTGCCAGGGCCAGGATGTCCTGGGGGCTGGCGACGGTCAAGGTGAAGACGGGCGGCACGAAGAAAAAGTCGTAAACGAGTACGCTTAACACCGACGCAAAGAGGGACGGTCCGAGACCCCATTGGACCGCGCTCAACAGTACGGCCGTCAGGAAAATCATCGAGACATTCGGCAGCGATAGGAATGAACGCAGCAGTTCCGCCACCAACGCCGCCACGATCACAGCCGCGGCGCTGAATGCGTAGCCCGCGATGGGGCGGGGTGGGGCAGGCCGCGGCGAGAGCGCCGGGCGATCCTCGTCGTCCTGCCCCGTGACCACGTAGACGTCCAGGTTGCCGCTGGCCCGGATCAGGTCATGCACCACGGAGCCGCGCAGCAATTCCTGCCACCGCGAGCGCCGCGACTTGCCGACAATGACCTCAGTCACATTGCGAGTCTCGGCGACCTGAACCAGGGTCTCGACAACGTCTTGACCGGGGACTGTGACCGCCTCGCCACCAAGCTGCTCGGCCAACCGCAGGCTCTGCGCCAGCCGGTCACGGTCGGCTTCCGGCAGGCGATAGTGGGCCGGTGTCTCAACGTAGACGGCCAGCCAGTCGGCCTTGCGGCGGTCGGCACGGCGCTTGGCGGTGCGGATGAGGCGTGGGGTGAGGGGGCTGGGGCTGACGCAGATCATGATGCGATCCTGGGCGGGCCACGGGCCTGGGATGGCGTGGGCCTGCATGTAGCTGCGCATCTGGTCATCGACTCGTTGTGCCGTCCGTCGTAGCGCCAGCTCGCGCAAGGCCGTCAGGTTCCCCTGTCGGAAGAAGCTGCGGATGGCCCGCTCAGCCTGATCGGGAACGTAGACCTTGCCATCGCGGAGCCGCTGGAGGAGCTCGTCAGGCGTCAGGTCAACCAGTTCGATCTCGTCGGCGCGGTCGAGGAGTCGATCGGGCACGGTTTCGCGTACCCGGATACCGGTGATTTGCTCGACGACATCGTTGAGGCTCTCGATGTGCTGGACGTTCATCGTCGTGTAAACGTCGATGCCCGCCGCCAGCAGCTCTTCCACGTCCTGAAAACGCTTGGGGTGGCGGCTGCCGGGCGCGTTGGTGTGGGCCAGCTCATCGACCACAGCCAGGCCCGCTCGCTGCGCGAGCAGGCCATCCAGGTCCATCTCGGTCAGGGTGCGGCCCTTGTATTCGACCTCGCGGCGTGGCAGGATGGTCAGCCCCTCGAGTAGCGCTTCGGTCTCCGCGCGCCCGTGGGTCTCCACCACGCCGACGAGAACGTGGACGCCTTCCTGCTGGCGAGCGCGAGCCGACTCGAGCATGGTGTACGTCTTGCCGACGCCCGGCGCGGCGCCCAGGAAGATTTTGAGATGTCCTCGCTGCTCCTGCTGCGCCGAGGCGAGCAGCGCATCTGGTGACGGTCGACGGTCGTGATCTGGCTCAGACATCGTCACTCCTCATGAACTGCCTCCTGGCGCAATCATACTCCGACAGCAACGCGCTGCAACTTACCTTATGGCATGCCGCCTGTCGCCAGCCAGGGCGCACGCCCCGACAGCGGCCAGTCGCCGTCGGGGCGTGCTAGAGACGGAACTCTAACGCATCTCGTCCAGCGCCAGGTTCAACTGCAGCACGTTGACACGTGGCTCGCCCAGAACGCCGAGTTGCCGTCCCTCAATGTGCTGCTGTACCAGGTTGCGGACTACGTTTTCATTCAACGCCCGCGCACGCGCCACCCGTGCTACTTGAAACTCAGCGGCGGCGGGTGTGATATGGGGGTCCAGCCCGCTGCCCGACGTTGTGACCAGATCAACGGGCACAGTCGCGCTGCCGTTCGCCGAGGCGAGCGTGTCGGCCGCTTCCGTGACGCGGTCGATGAGGGTCTGATTCGTCGGCGCCAGATTCGAGCCGCTCGACGCCGCCCCATCGTAGCCGTCACTACCGGCTGCCGAGGGGCGCGGCTGGAAGTACTGCGTGCCGCTGAAGCCCTGGCCGATCAGTTCAGAGCCAATGACCTGGTCCTCGCGGACGATCAGGCTGCCGTTGGCCTGGTAGGGGAACGCTACCTGGGCAATCCCCGTGACGACCAGCGGATACAGGATACCCGTCACGAGTGTCAACAAGACGATAAGTACCAGTGCAGGCCTGAGTTGCGCTAACATTGTACTTGCCTCTCTTCTTACGCCAGCCCCAACAGGCTGACAAGGACGTCGATGACCTTGATACCGATGAAAGGCACGATGAGGCCGCCCACACCATAGATGAGCAGGTTGCGCCGCAGGATGCCCGCCGCACTCATCGGCTTGTACGCCACGCCGCGCAGGGCCAACGGGATGAGGGCAATGATGATGAGGGCGTTGAAGATGATTGCCGACAGGATGGCGCTCTGGGGCGTCTCCAGCCGCATAATGTTCAGCGCGCCCAACTGCGGGTAGGTGACGGCGAACATGGCGGGGATGATGGCGAAGTACTTCGCGACATCGTTGGCAATACTGAACGTCGTCAGCGCGCCCCGCGTCATCAGCAACTGCTTGCCGATGCCGACGATCTCGATGAGCTTCGTCGGGTTCGAGTCCAGGTCGACCATGTTGCCAGCTTCCTTGGCCGCCGACGTCCCCGTGTTCATCGCGACACCCACGTCTGCCTGAGCCAGGGCCGGTGCGTCGTTGGTGCCGTCGCCGGTCATGGCGACCAGCTTGCCCGCTGCCTGCTCGTTGCGGATGAGCTTGAGCTTGTCCTCGGGTGTCGCCTGAGCCAGGAAGTCGTCGACGCCGGCTTCGGCGGCGATGGCAGCGGCCGTGAGCGGGTTATCGCCGGTGATCATGACGGTGCGAATACCCATGCGGCGCAGCTCATTGAAGCGCTCGCGCATGCCGCCCTTCACAATATCCTTCAGGTAGATCACGCCGAGGATTCGGTCGTTCTTGGCGACCACAAGCGGTGTCCCGCCTGCCCTGGAGACCCTTTCCACCGCCTCCGCCAGTTCCCGAGAGGGCTGGGCGCTCCCGCCGTTCTTGCTCGCCACGTAGCCCAGAATGGCGTCGGTCGCGCCCTTGCGAATCTCCGTCCCGTTCATGTTAACGCCGCTCATGCGAGTCTGGGCCGTGAAGGGGATGAAGTGGGCGTGTCGCTCGGCCACCTCTCGCCCGCGCAGGCCATATTTATCCTTGGCCAGCACCACTATCGAACGTCCCTCCGGCGTCTCATCGCTCAGCGACGCCAGCTGCGCCGCGTCCGCCAGCTCGGACTCGTGGACGCCCGCCAGCGGGATGAACTCCGTCGCCATGCGGTTGCCCAGGGTGATGGTTCCCGTCTTGTCTAGCAGTAGCGTGTCCACGTCGCCCGCCGCCTCGACGGCGCGCCCCGACATGGCGAGGACATTGTGCTGTACCAGACGGTCCATGCCCGCGATGCCAATGGCCGACAATAGACCCCCGATGGTCGTCGGGATGAGGGTAACCAGCAGGGCAATCAGCACCGTCACCGTCACAGGCCCGCCGGCGTAGATGGAGAAGGGCAGCACCGTGGCCGTTGCCAGCAGGAAGATGAGGGTCAGGCCCGAGAGCAGGATGCTTAGCGCGATCTCGTTGGGCGTCTTCTGGCGGCTTGCCCCCTCGACCAGGGCGATCATGCGGTCCAGAAACGTCTCGCCGGGGTTCGAGGTGATGCGAACCACAATCCAGTCAGACAGGACGCGAGTGCCGCCGGTGACAGCTGAGCGGTCCCCGCCGCTCTCGCGGATGACAGGCGCGGACTCGCCAGTGATGGCCGACTCGTCCACCGAGGCGACGCCTTCGACGACATCGCCGTCGCCGGGGATGGTATCGCCCGCCTCGACAAGGACCAGATCGCCCCGCCGCAGCTGAGGCGCAGGCACGATGTCGAAATCGCGCCGCTCTGGGCTGGCGAGCTTCTTGGCGAGGGTCTGGGTCTTGGTCTTGCGCAAGCTGTCAGCCTGCGCTTTGCCGCGCCCCTCGGCCATCGCCTCGGCAAAGTTGGCGAACA
>CAZJJF010000020.1:0-20523 GCA_964546245.1 uncultured Anaerolineales bacterium | reverse complement strand
CCTGCCGCCGCACCGCTGGCTGCGCCTGGGGGGCCTGTCGCCCCGCGAGTTGCTGATGTACTTCTACCTGTCCACGGCCCAGCGGGCGGGCCAGGCAGGCCTGCCCCGCGAGCCAAGCCAGACGGCCCGCGAATACGCGACCACCCTGCGCGACCGGCTGCCCGAGGGCGGCGAGGACGTGGGCACGCTGAGCGACGCCTTCGAGGTAGCGCGCTACTCGGCGCACCCCGTCGACAAGGACGCCACGGCGACCCCGCGCCGCAGTTGGGAGCGCCTCAAGCGCGTGCTGCGAGCGAGGCGGGGAGCGGAGGACAGTCGTCAGTAGGCAGAGGGAAGAGGATCGATAGCAGATAGCCGCCGGGCGACTGAGAGGATGTAGGGGCAGGGTTTCCCTGCCCTCTGGACAGGGGGCGAAGAGGGCAGGGCAACCCTGCCCCTACAATTCATCGTGCTACCGTCACGCTCCCCACCGTCGCCGCGTCGCCTGGGCCACCCGCCGTCAACGGCAGGCGTTCGCCGCTGGACGGCAGGTAGAGGCCGAGGCGCAGGGGGTAGACGCCGGGGGCGGCGTCGGGGCGCACCTGGAGGGTGCGCGTCTCGCGGATGAGTTGGCCCGCCTGCCAGCGGCTGGTGGGGGCGAGGCCGCTTAGGGGCGGGCCGTCGACCTGGGCGACAAGTGGCTCGCCGTCGCCGAGATGGACGAAGACGGTGTAGTCGGCGGGCAGGGGTTGCCGCGCCCGCCAGTAGAGGGTCAGCGTGAGGGGGTCGCCCGGACGGGCGGTGGGTGCGCTCAGCTCGTAGCCCGCCAGTTCGGCGGCATCAGCGAAGACCGCGCCGGTTGGGTTGGGCGGCTGCCAGGCGGGGTCGGCGGGGCGCACGAACAGGCTGCCCAGGGCCGCTGTGTCGCCGGCCGGCTGACCGTCGCGGGTGGCAGGCAGGCGGGTGTTGCGGGCGCGGTCGGCCACGCCGACCACGACGCCGAAGGAGCGCGGCGCCTCCACCTTCGCGCCGACGGGGATGTACAGGCTATCCTTGATGACCGGGCCGACCTCCCAGCGCCGCGTCGGATAGCTGCCCAGGCCGGGATAGGTGTCGAGGCCCGCCACGCGCTGCCCCTGCTCATCCACCAGCTGCGCGAACACCGAGTAGTTGGTGTCCATCGGCTTGAGCGCCTGCCAGTATAGAGTGAGCGGCGCGAGGCCGCCGGGCGTGACTTCCGGCGCAATCTCGTAGCCGAGCAGGCGTAGCTCGCCGCCGAAATCGAGGTCGAGGCGGTTGGGTATGTCAACCGTCGTCGGGTCGAGGCGCGGCGGTAGGGCGTAGGCCGGGGCGATGACCAGGGGCGGGATGGCCGCCGCTGCCAGGACCATGCCCACCACGACGACGCCCACCGTGGCGCGCTGCCAGCGTGGGACCAGTTGCGTCAGGCCCCACACGCCGAGGACGGCCAGCGCGGCCAGGGCAGGGAACAGCAGCCGACCCTGGGCCGACTTGATGAGGCTCATCCAGCGCAACAGGCTGACGAAGACGATGCTCGCCCACGCCGCGAGCAGCGCGACCCACGGTAGAACCCTGCGGTCGCCGCGCCAGGCGCGCCAGACACCGAGGCCGACACCGACCAGAGCCACCGCCGCCAGTGCGTCGTACAGCCAGGCCAGCCACTCAGGCCCCACCACGTTGAACCAGCCGAAGACGCCCCAGAAGGAGCGGCGCACACTCTCTAGCTCGGCCCACAGTTGAGCCAGGGACGGGCGTGGGTTGCGCCGCCCTGACAGGTCCAGGTGAACGTCGATAGCCAACGGGTCGCCGTATAATTGAAAGTTACGCCAGTAGAACCAGCCGGCGATGAGCAGTGGCAGGACGATGAGAAGCGCGTTCCACGCAAACAGGTCGCGCCACGCGCGGCGATGAAGGGCGCGCAGGCTGACGCACAGCGCCATGAAGGCGATGAGGGCCAGGCCCGACAGCTTCGACAGGGCCGCCACGCCCCCCACCACGCCCAGCAATGTCAGGCCTAGCCACGACGGCGGGCGGCGCAGCCAGCGCGCCAGCAGCCACAGGCCAACGGTCGCCGTGGCGATGATGAGGTTATCGTTGTTGACGCTGCCCGATAGGAACAAGAACTGGGGGTTGAAGGCGACCACGCCCGCCGCGCCCACGGCGACTAGCGGCGCGTCGGGAAAGGTCTCGCGGCCCAGGCCGTAGGCCGCCAGGACCGTCACCAACCCCAGCGCGACGCTCAGTAGGCGCGCCAGCTGCGCCGCCCGCGCTGTGCCTTGCAGTGGATCGCGGGGCACAGGCACGACGGCGTTGTGATTGCCTGGCACGTCGGCGCGGCCAACGATAGAGTGAGGATTGTTGACGATGAGGGTGGGGGCGTCAGAGGTATCGATGCCGCGAATGACTCGCGCCGCCATGAGATAATATAGCGGCGGCTGCGTGCCCTCCTGCCGCCACGGCGCGCGCACATCGGGGTCGCCCACCGCCAAACCGCCGCCGTCGGCAAGGTGCTTGACGTACCAGAAGTGCCATGTCTCGTCGGGCGCTTCGAACAGCGGTGTCGTCAAGGCATACACGACGGCCAGCGCCAGATATAGCGCGGCGATGGCCGCCAGTATCAGGCGTCGAGTCGGCACCGGCAGACTCTCGGCTGACCTGTCCCCGCCGCAGGCAGCACGAAGGCCACAAAGACACGAAGGCGCGAAGGAAAACCCATTGCTTCGTTGTGCCTTTGTGCCTTAGCAACCCTGGTGTCTATCCGGAAGGGGAAACAAGTGAAGGTCAACATGGGGATTGGTGGCCGTTGGTGAAACCGCTATACTATGGGCAGTATCGAGCAGCATGAGGCGCATGTGTTAGCACGCTTGAGACGCTGGTTGGGCAGCGTACCCGCCGAGGAGCCGACGCCGCCCTGGATGAGCCAGCCGGTCAGCCTGACCCCCCAGCCAGAGATTGCCTATGCGATTCGCTGGCTGGAGGAGATTCGCGACTGGCCGCCCGACGCGCGTCGCGAGGTTGCCGCCGCCCTCCAGCCCGTCGTGACTGCCCCCGACTTCGCGCCAACCTCGACGCAGCGTTACACCGTCGAGGGGTTGCAGGGCACGCACAGTGGCGCGAGCCTGGTGGCCCTGGCGCAGACCCTGGCTGAGTGGGACGGGGGCGCGCCCTGACGCAAACGCGCGCCACGGCGGGGACAGGATGTCGCCCACTCGCGGCGCTCGAATGTCCCACACCCGCGCTCAAGCCTTCGGGCCGACCAGCTTAACCTGATAGCCAGCCTGGATCAGGATGTCGGCCAGTTCATCCAGCTCACCGACCGCTTTCCAGCGATTGGTGCGGCGATCCCAACTGACCCGGCCGCTGGCGACGGTGCGAATCTTCTCCACCTCGGTGGGTGCAAAGACCATGGTACGGTCCTTGCGCTTGATGGTCACATGCGGGACTTCAGCCGTATTCTCCATAAGTACGCCTCTCATCGTAGTCTGACACGATTCTAGACGCGACCCTCCCCTATGTCAAAACGAGCGAGTGTTTGATGCGCCCCGTGTGGCCCCAGGACCTGCTACGCTGGATCTCCGACCCGCGCGCAACACATCGAGTCTTCGATGTCGTCGCCCACGGCTACGATATGATTACTGCCCAGGCGACGTGGCGCGCCAGCGCGGCGGGCTTCACTCGCGGTCTGGGCCAGGCAACCTGCCCGCTCATCCTGGACCTCGGCGCGGGGCCCGGCAACTCGGCGAGCGCGATGCGTCGCGCCCGCCCTGACGCTCGCGTCGTCATGCTCGACCGCGCCCCGGCCATGATCCAGCGCGCAGCCAGGGTCGCGGGCCGCGAGCCAGGGCTGGCGGCGACTCTGGCCGATGCCGCTCACCTGCCATTTCCCGACGCGACGTTCGATCTGGTCACCGGGCACAGCTTTCTGTACCTCGTACCGGAGCGCAACAGGGTGCTGGCTGAGGCGCGGCGCACCCTCAAGCCGGGGGGGCAGGTGGCCTTCCTGGAGCCGGCCGCCGGCCGCCTATCGCCTACCCAGTGGGTGCGGCTCGCCCAGGGTGGCCTGCGCTTTTTCCTCTCGATGATAGGCTGGCGCGCCATGAGCGGCCGCCACGTCCGCTTCAGCCCCGCCGCCCTGATCGCCACCCTCGCCGCCGCGGGCTTCGCGGACCCGACGGCCAGCTTGACGCTGGAAGGCGCGGGGATCGTGGGCAGGGCGACACGACCAAAGACGAAGGACGAATGATCAATCGTCTCTTACCCATTGGTCGTTGGTCCTTCGCCCCTCGTCACTCACGCATCACGTTTCACGCATCACATCCCCAATAGACCAACATCGACGCGAGGCTCCCATGCCCATCACCTTCGAAGTTACCGATCACGGCCTGCGCGCCATCGATATCCCCGCCGCGACGCTAGACGAGGTGTCTCGCGCCCTGCCTCAGGGCGCGTATACCACGCTACGCACCTATGGCGGCAACCGCTTCCTCGATCTACTCCATCATCTAGCGCGGCTGACGGAGTCGCTGCGCCTGCTGGATGGCGGCGCAACCGTCAACGAGGACGCGCTACGCCATGCCCTGGCCGACGCCCTGGCCGCGACACGCTACCCAGAAGCGCGGCTGCGCGTGACCGTACCTATCGCGGGCGCGCCCATCTACGTCACCGTCGAACCCTTCACGCCCTACCCGGCTGAGCTATACCGCGACGGCATATTGACAGTGACGATGCTCATGGCGCGGCAGAATCCGCGCGCCAAGTCCACCGCCTTCATTGCACCCTCCCGCGCGTTGCAGGGTCAGCTGCCGCCGGGCGTCCACGAGGTCCTCATGGTTGACGGCAGCGGGGCCATCCTGGAAGGCTTCAGTTCCAACTTCTTCGGCATCCTGGCTGGCGAGCTACGCACTGCTGAGGAAGGTGTGCTGGCAGGCGTGACGCGCGGCATCGCTCTACGCGCCGCCGAGGGCCTGCTGCCTATTCGCCACGCGCCGGTGATTCAGACCGACATTCCGCACCTGCAAGAGGCGTTCATTACCAGCGCCTCGCGCGAGGTCATGCCCGTCGTTCGCATCAACGACGACGTGATCGGCGACGGACGCCCCGGCCCCCTCACTCAGGCCATTGCAACGCGCTTCGCCGCCCTGGTTCAAGCGGAGAGCCAGCCGCCACTGGGCTGACCACCGGCCACGGGCTGAACTGGTGGTCGGTGGGCGGTCGTCAGTCGTCGTCTCCGTTTGCACATTTGAGCTAAAAGGATTACACTCACTCGGCCCAACCCCAACCCCCAGAGGACACCGACTGTGCCCCTGGCCGACGCGCTGGCCGAACTGGAAGCCCACCATAGCGCTCAGATCACCGCCTGGCGGGTCGTGCCCGCGCGCGCGCCATCCCTCGCCCCTGCGCCCGACCGCCTCGCCGCGCCCCTGATTGAGGGCCTGCGCCGTCGCGGCGTCCAGGGCCTCTACCAGCATCAGGCCGAGGCCATCGAAGCTACCCTGGTGGGCGACAACGTCTGCATCGTCACCCCCACGGCGTCAGGCAAAACCCTGTGCTACGTCCTGCCTACCCTCCAGGCGCTGCTGGCCGATCCCAGCGCCCGCGCCCTGTACCTCTTCCCGACCAAGGCCCTTGCTCAAGACCAGGTGGTCGAGCTGGGCCGCTGGCAGGACGCCCTCGACGCCCCCATCAGCGCGGCCACCTACGACGGCGACACACCGCCCTCGGCGCGCAGCCGTACTCGCAAGGCCGCCCGCGTCATCGTTTCCAACCCCGACATGCTCCACACCGGCATCCTGCCTCACCACACCAACTGGGCCGCTTTCTTCGAGGGCCTGCGGTTCGTCGTGCTGGACGAGATGCACACCTATCGCGGCGTCTTCGGCAGCCACGTCGCCAACGTGCTGCGCCGCCTGCGTCGCGTCGCGGCCTTCTACGGCGCATCGCCCCAGTTCATCCTATCCTCGGCGACCATCGCCAACCCTGGCGAACTGGCCGAGCGGCTCATCGAAGCGCCCGTGACGGTCATCGACACCGACGGCGCGCCGCGCGGCGAGCGTCATCTCATCATCGTCAATCCGCCGGTCGTCGACCGCCACCTGGGCATCCGGCGCGGCGCGAGCGCGGAAGCCACACTGCTGGCGCGCGGACTACTGACCCACGACGTACAGACGGCCGTATTCGCCTCGACCCGCCTGGCAACCGAGGTCATCCTACACAACCTGCGCCGCTCAGTGGGCCAGTCCGTGGCGGGCTATCGCGGCGGCTATCTGCCCCACGAGCGCCGCGCAACGGAAGCGGGCCTGCGCGACGGCGCGCTGCGTGGCGTGGTGACGACCAACGCCCTGGAACTGGGCGTGGACATCGGCGGGCTGGATGCCGTCATCCTGGCGGGCTACCCTGGCACGATTGCCAGCGCCTGGCAGCAGGCGGGCCGCGCGGGGCGACGCCTGGCCCCCTCGGCGGCCATCCTGGTGGCGAGCGGTGGGCCGCTGGACCAGTACATCGCCACCCACCCCGATTACCTGTGGGGCAGCGCGGAGCGAGCGGGGGCGTCGCCGGAGCGCGCCCTCATCAACCCCGACAACGCCCTCATCCTGACCGACCACCTGCGCTGCGCCGCCTTCGAGCTGCCCTTCACAACAGACGAAGCGTTTGGCGGCTGGAGTAACATCGAGGCTCGTGACCGCGACATCGACCGCGTCGCCCTGACCCAGGACATTCTCGCCTTCCTGGCCGAGGAAGGATCGCTGCACCTATCCGGCGGGGCATGGCGCTGGCTGGCCGAGGGCTACCCCGCCGAAGGAGTCAGCCTGCGCACGGCCAGCCCGGAGCGCGTCGTCATCAGTTGCCAGGACGGCCCCGATGCGCCGCGCAGCATCGGCGAGGTCGAGCGCTATCGCGCCCCCGGCCTGGTCCACCCTGGAGCCATCTACCTCCACGCTGGGGCCATGTATCACGTGGATGCCCTGGACTGGAAGGCGGGCCACGCCCACGTGCGTCCTGTCCAGGTTGAGTACTACACGGATGCCAGCGCCAGTGTCGCCATCGAGGTCGTGGCGACCTTCGCCGAGGCCGAGCGCCCCGCCGGAACAGCAGGCCACGGCGAGGTCGAGGTAACGAGCAAGGCGACAGCCTACCGCCAGGTGCGCTTCGGGACGAACGAGACTCTTGGCTGGGGCGAGATCGACCTGCCGCCGCAGACCATGCTCACCACGGCCTACTGGTTCCGCATCGCCCAGGCCACGGTGGACCACCTGCGCGCCGAAGGCTGGTGGCGTTTCGACGCCAACGACTACGGGCCAACGTGGTTCCGCCAGCGTGACGCCGCCCGCGCCCGCGACGGCTACCGCTGCCGGGCATGTGGCGCGCCGGAGCGCGACGGCCGCCAGCACGACGTCCACCACGTCAGAGCCTTCCGCAGCTTCGGCTATGTGCGCGGCCAGAACCGTCACGACGAAATCGCCAATCGCGTCGAGAATCTGGTGACATTGTGCAACCGCTGTCACCGTCGCGCCGAGGAGCACCAGCGCATCCTGGGTGCGCTGAGCGGACTGGCGAACGTGGTCGGCCAGCTCGCGCCGCTGTACCTGATGTGTGACCCGCGCGACCTGGGGGTACTGGCCGAGTCGAAGGCGGCAGGAACGGGGCTGCCGACACTGACCGTCTACGAGCAGACGCCGGCCGGTCTGGGCTTCGCCGCCGCCCTGTACGACCTGCACGCGACGCTGATGAACGACGCGCTAGAGCTTATCCGCGCCTGCCCTTGCGACAACGGCTGCCCCGGCTGCATCGGCCCCACGACAGAGTCCGACCCGCTGGCCAAGCGGTGGGCGATCAGATTGCTACAGGAGTTGGCTTAGCATGGCTGAACCGCTGTCGATGCGCGACCGCCTGGAGCGGCTGCGGCGGCTGGGGGTACAGCGTGGGGTAGACGGTATCCAGCCGCCACCCCCGCCGCCCCGCGAACCACGCCGCCGCGCCGACATCGGCGAGGTGGTCGATGGTATCGACATGACGACGCCCCACGGAACGTGCTTCGTCGCCGACACCCGTTACCCGGAACATGCGGGCCTGCCGGTCGGTGAGCCGCCCCGCTCCGGCCGCCATGTGCCACGACTGACCCGCGATGCCAGTCTGGACCGCCTGGACTTGCGCCGCGCCGCCTTCGTCGACATCGAAACAACGGGGTTGGGCGGCGGCACGGGGACGCTCGCCTTCCTGGTAGGCGTCGGCTCCTTCGAAGGCGATGCGTTCCGGGTGCGCCAGTTCTTCCTACGCGACCCCGGCGACGAGCCGGCCCAGTTACACGCCCTGGACGAGTGGCTGAGCCAGTTCAGCGGCATCGTCAGCTTCAACGGCCGCGCCTTTGATATGCCCCTGTTGACGACACGCTTCCGCCTGGCGCGACGGCGCGTGCCTCTGGCGACCGCACCCCACCTGGACCTGCTGCTGCCCGCCCGCCGCCTGTGGCGCGCTCGCCTGGGTAGCTGCGCCCTGGGTTCCCTGGAGCGCGGCATCCTGGGCGTCGAGCGCACCGACGACGTGCCGGGCATGGTCATCCCCTATATCTACTTCGACTACGTGCGCCACGGGACGCTAGGGCGGTTGGAGCGCGTCTTCTATCACAACGCCCTGGACATCGTCTCCATGGCCGCCCTGCTCACCCGTATGTGCGACGTCTTCGACGACCCCTGGGGCAACGGTGTCACCCACGGCGCGGACTGGTTGAGCCTGGGCATCGTCTATGAGGCGGCGGGCGCGGTGGATCAGGCTGGCGAGGCCTACGAGCACGCCATGCGCTGCCAGCTGCCGCCGGAACTACACGAGCAGGCGAAGGAACGCTGGGGGCAACTCTGCAAGCGCGAGGGGGCGTGGGACCGCGCTGTCGCCGAGTGGGCCGCCGCTATCGACAATGGAACCGCCCGCCGCCTCTACCCTTATGTCGAGCTTGCCAAATATTATGAGCACCGCGCCCGCGATTACACTTCGGCCATCGCCACCGTGCGCCGCGCCATCGACATGGTGCGCACGGCGCGGGTCCGCCACGACAGCATCAACAGCGCGGTGGTCCTGGCCGAGTTGGAGCATCGCCTGGCCCGCCTGGAACGCAAGGCCGCGCGTGGGGTCGGACCGGGGTAATGCGCATCCTCGCCGTCGCCGACCGCATTGCCAAGCGCCTGGAAGGCCCCCACGCCCGCGACAACTTCGGTCCCTTCGACCTCATCCTGGCCGCGGGTGACCTGCCCTACAGCTACCTATCGTATCTGGTGGATGTGTACAATACCACGAGCCTGTTCGTGGCGGGCAACCACGACCTGCCCCTGTCCTACGATGAGTATGGCTCGCCCCTCATCGGCCCCAAGGGCTGGGCCTATATGGATCGCCGCCTGGTCGAAATAGAGGGTTTTCTGGTCGCCGGTTTCAGTGGCTCCATCAACTACAACCCTGGCAAGCCATACCACTACTCTCAGACCCAAATGTGGGCGCGCAGCCTGCTGGTCGCCCCGCGCCTGTGGCTTGCCGAGCGGCGGCGCGGCCGTGCCCTGGACTGCCTGCTTACCCACTCGCCGGCCGCCGGTCTGGGTGACGGCCCTGACTTTGCCCATCAAGGGTTCCGCGCCTACCGCTGGCTCATCGACCGCTACCGGCCGCGCTACCACATCCACGGCCACGTTCACCTCTACGGCGCGGCCATGCCGGCCGTCCGCACCTATCATGCCACAACCCTCATCAACGCCTACGGCCTGCACATCATCGACACGGGGACTAAGTGACGCAGCGCTACGATGCGATCATCATCGGCGGCGGGCTGGCGGGCAGCGCAGCGGCGGCTCTACTGGCGCGGGCGGGCGCGGCCGTCCTGCTCCTGGAAGCCGCCACCCTTCCCCACGACAAGCTATGCGGTGAGTTCCTGTCGCCGGAGACGGTGAGCATCTTTCAGCGCCTGGGCGTGTGGCCGGCCATCGAGGCCCTAGCCCCGCCACGTTTGGCCGCTGCCCGCATCACGGCCCGTGACGGCGCACGCTGGGATGCGCCCTTTCCCATGCCCGGCATCGGCCTGAGCCGCTACGCCCTGGATAGTCTCTTGTTCGAGCACGCGGCGCGGCTGGGAACGGACACGCGGCAGGCGGCGCGGGCGACGCACGTGGCAGGTAACCTGGCCGAGGGCTTCGGGGTGACGTGGCAGACAGGAGATGGGGCGCGGACGGCGGAGGCGCGGGTCGTACTGGGAGCGTGGGGCAAGCGCGCCAACCTGGACCGCGCCCTGGGGCGGGACTTCTTGAGTCTGGATCACCCGACCTTCGCCCTCAAGGCTCATTACCACGGCCCGCCCATCGGCCGACGGGTCGAGTTGCACGGCTTTGCGGGCGGCTACTGTGGCCTGGCCGAGATCGAAGGCGGCCGCATCAATCTGTGCCTGCTGGCTGAGACGCGCGTGCTGCGCGCCTGTGGCGGCGACCCGGAACGTCTCGCCGCCGAAGTTCTGCCTACGAACCCGGCCCTGGGTGCGTGGCTGGCTGACGCCGAACGCATCCACGCCCGTTTCCTCGCCATCAGCCAGATTCCTTTTGTGCCAAAGAGGACGATCGAGGGTGACATCCTCATGCTGGGCGACGCGGCGGGCCTTATCAGCCCTCTGGCGGGCGACGGCATGGCCATGGCCCTGGCCGCCGCCGAGATGGCCGCACCCCTGGTCCTCGACTATCTAGCCGGCCGCCGCGCCGCCGCCGACCTGCGGGCCACCTACAGCCGCCAGTGGCGCGCGCGCTTTGACCGCCGCCTGCGCCTGGGCCGCATCCTCCAACCGCTGATGTTTCGCCCACGCGCGCTAGGGCTTGGCCTGCACGGCCTGCGCCTGGCCCCGCCCCTCGGCGTCGCCCTGGTGGCGAACACGCGGGACCGCTACGTGACGAGTGAAACGTGAGAAGAGGTCCTCTTTTCTTGGTCACGTTTCATACCTCACGTTTCACGCCTCACGAATGACATGCCTTACCCGCTAAACATCGCCTGGCACAGCCTCCCCTTCGGCGTTGAGCTAGAGTTCGTCGGCGCGCGCCTGGGGGATGTCACGCTACCCGACGGCTGGGGGTGGCGGCCCGAAGATGCGCTTTACGACAATGCGGGCATCCTCGTACCGGAGCGGGTCGATCCCGACGTGGTGGGCGGCGAGGTGGGATCACCCATCCTGACCTGGGGAGAGCGCGGCCAGGTGGCGGAGATGGCCGCGCGGCTGCGGGAGGCGGGGGGCTACGCCAACTGGTCGTGTGGCGCGCACGTCCACGTGGGATTGGGCGCGTGGGGCGAGGACATTCGGCTGCCTATGCTCGACGCCGCGCTGGCGACGGAGGGCGCGCTACGAGGCTTGCTGCGGCCCGCCCCGCATCGCGACATCTACCTGCCACAGACCACGCCAGAGGTACGCGCCCGCCTGCTAGCGGCGACAACGCCAGAGGCTTTCGCGCGCAATTTCGTCTACGGCGACAACGAATGGTCGCGGCGCGGCGGTATCAATCTGCGCGCCTGGGCCGACTACGGTACGGTGGAGATTCGCCTGCCCAACGGCAGTCTGGACGCGGGGGAGATTCTCACAGCGGTGGAGGTGTGCCTCAAATGGGTGGCCGCCGTCGGTCGGGGCGCCACGCTGCCCGCGAGCCCCGAAGCGCTCGCCGCCGCGCTGGACGTACCAGCCACGGGCTACCCGCCGCCCCAGGCGGCCCCGCCCTGGTGGCCGGAGCGCCTGGCGTGGCACATGACTCGTAAAACGTGATGCGTGAGAAGAGTCCAGCTGCTGTCGGACGCGGACCAGGTTTCACGCATCACGCATCACGACGGGATGCTCCGCATACACAAACACATTTTGCGCCACCGTCGGGCTGATAGACCGGGGCGCGCCGTCCACCAGGATTGCCAGCGGGCCGCCGAAGGGCGCGACCGATACTACCTCTACCCGCGCGCCGGGCAGCATCCCCGTCTCGCGCATATGGGCCAGTAGCTCGCGGTGGTGGCTGGTGACGCGATAGATGGTCGCCACCTCACCTGGCGCCATCAACGCCAGGGCGCGCTCGGGCGGCTCGTCCACCGCGCCATCGCGGCCAGGGATGGCGTCGCCGTGGGGACAGGCGCGCGGGTAGCCGAGTTGGACCTCCAGACGGTCCACGAACTCGTCGGACAGGACATGCTCCAGACGGTCGGCTTCGTCGTCAACGTCTTCCCAGCCGTACCCCATCCAGCGCACCATCATCACCTCGACCAACCGATGCGCCCGCAGCACGCGCAGTGCCTCGCGGCGGCCGGTTGGCGTCAACGCCATGCCGTGGTAGGCGGCATAGCGCACCAGGCTGGCCACGTGGAGCTTGCAGGACATGGCCGTTACCGCCGATGGCGACACTTCCAGAGTCTCGGCCAGGGCAGAGGTTGGCACCGGCGACTGGGACTTCTCCAGCTTGTATAGGGCCTTCAGGTAATCCTGCATCGTGGCTGTGGCGACGGCGTTCTTCTTAGCTTCCATTTTCACCGCGTTGAAATCAGGCCTTGAGGGGCATGAATTGATAAATCCACGTTTGTAGGGCGCGCCAGGTCATTGACATACATAGGTCAGAAATTATAATACACGTCTGTACTATCCGCAATCAGGCGGCCCCGCGCCGCCTGTCACCCTGCTAGAGGTGGAGAAATCCATGCTGAAGCGTCTGGTCCTGACCGCTTTCGTCGTCCTGAGCGTCGCGGGCTGCGCTGCGCCCGCCGCCCAGGCCCCCCAGGCTGCCGCCCCGACCACGGCTCCGGCCGCCAAAGCCGCTGCGCCTACCGTCGTATCTGCCGCAGCCACGGCGGCCCCCGCGGCCGGTGGCAAGCTCACCGTCTACAGCGGCCGCAACGAGCAACTCGTCGCGCCCATCATCGACAAGTTCAAGCAAGCCAGCGGCGTCGATGTCCAGGTTCGCTACGGTGACACCGCGCAACTGGCCGCCACCATCCTCGAAGAAGGCAGCAACAGCCCCGCCGATGTCTTCTTCGCCCAGGACGCCGGCGCGCTAGGGGCCTTGTCGGCCCGCCAGCTATTGACACCGCTGCCGGAGGCCCTACTGGGCAAGGTGGACCCCCGCTTCCGCTCGCCAAAGGGCGACTGGGTAGGAGCATCGGGGCGGGCGCGCGTGATCGTCTACAACAACAAGGAACTGAAGGAGAGCGACCTACCGGACACGGTCCTCGGCCTGACGGATCCGAAATGGAAGGGCAAAGTTGGCTGGGCGCCTACCAACGCCTCGTTCCAATCCTTCATAACAGCCATGCGCGCGACCCAGGGCGAAGCAACCACCGCTGAATGGCTGAAAGCCATGCAGGCCAACGGCGTGCGCGCCTACGCTAACAACCCCGCCATCCTGGACGCCGTTGCCAAGGGTGAGATTCAGGTCGGCCTGGCCAATCACTATTACCTTCTCCAGCAGAAGGCCAAGCTGGGCGATAGCTATCCCGTAGCCAACTACTCACCGCGCGGCGGCGACCTGGGCGCGATGATCAATGTCGCGGGCCTGGGCATCCTGCCCACCGCCAAGAATCGACCGGCCGCCGAGGCGCTGATCACCTTCCTCCTGTCCGAGGAAGCACAGAGGTACTTCGCCGACCAGACCTACGAGTATCCGCTCGCTGCGGGAGTGAAGGCATCGCCCGCCCTCAAGCCCCTCGACCAGATTCCGGCGCCCAAGCTAGACCTGAGCAATCTGGCCGACCTGGCGGGAACCCTCAAGCTGCTCCGCGACACGGGCGTGCTGTCCTGAGGCGGCTGTGAGTCCAGGCCTGCGCCATGCAGACGCTGCGCTGACCCAACGCGAGGCCGTGGGGGCGGGCAACGATGCCGTCGCTCCTGCCCCTGATTCGGCGCTGCTGTCTACGTCGCCCCGCCGCCCGCCTATCCGCCTGGTTGTCCCCGCGACGATCATCGCCGCGGGAATGCTGTTGCCCCTGGCCTATCTGCTAATTCGAGTGGTTGAGATCGGCCCAGAAGCCATTGAGTTCGCCCTGCGGCCGCGCACCCTTCAGGTGCTGCTCAACTCCGTGGGTCTGGTGGTTGTGGTGACGACCGTCTGCGCCCTCATCGCCGTGCCGTTGGCCTGGCTCCTGGTCCGCACCGACCTGCCCGGCCGCAGAGTGTGGACCATGCTAGCCGTCCTGCCTCTGGTCATCCCATCCTATGTAGCGGGCTTCGCGGTCATCGCTGCCCTCGGCCCGCGTGGCCTGTTGCAACAAGCCCTGGCCCCGCTGGGCGTCGAGCGCCTACCTGATATCTACGGCCTGCCCGGCGCGGCCCTGACCCTCATTCTGGTCAGCTACCCCTACATCTTGCTGGGCGTCCGGGCCGCGCTGCAGAGCATGGACCCATCGCTGGAGGAGGCGGCCCGCAGCCTGGGTCACGGCGGCTGGCCCACCTTCCGCCGCGTTACCTGGCCCCAGTTGCGGCCAGCCCTGGCAGCGGGCGCGCTGCTGGTGGCCCTGTACACCCTGAGCGACTTCGGGGCGGTATCCCTGCTCCAGTTCAACGCCTTCACGCGCGTGATCTACCTGCAATACTCGGCCTCCTTCGACCGCACCCTGGCCGCTGTGCTGGCTAGTATGCTTGTCGCCCTCACCGGGTTGGTCTTGTATCTAGAGGCGCGGGTGCGCGGCCGCTCGCGCTATGATAGGGCGTCGGTGGGCGCGGCCCGGCAGCGGCGGCCCATCGCGCTGGGTCGGTGGACCGTGCCGGCCTTGCTCTTCGCCGGCGGGGTGGTGGGCCTGGCGCTGGTCATGCCGCTGCTGGTCGTGGTATACTGGGCCATAGAGGGCGCTGGCGAAGCGCTGAGCTTCGTCGCCGCCGACGCTGTACGCTCGGTGGGCATCTCACTGCTCGCGGCAGTGGTCATCGTCGCCGCCGCGCTGCCCGTCGCCATCCTGGCCGTACGTTACCCCGGCCGTCTGGCTACGTTGCTGGAGCGGGTGACATTCACGGGCTACGCCCTACCCGGCATCGTCATCGCCCTCGCGCTGGTCTTCTTCGGCGCGCGCTATGCGCCCCTGCTGTACCAGACGCTGCCACTACTCGTATTTGGCTACCTGGTGCGCTTTCTCCCTCAGGCGGCAGGCAGCGTCCGCAACTCGCTACTGTTCGTCAGCCCACGCCTGGAAGAGGCGGCGCGCGGGTTGGGGCGAGCGCCGCTGATCGTCCTCTTCCGCGTCACGCTACCCCTGGTGCGCCCTGGCCTGGTCGCAGGCGCGGCGCTGGTGTTCCTGACCGTGATGAAGGAGTTGCCCATCACCCTGATCCTGGCGCCCATCGGCTTCAAGACGCTGGCGATGGCCATCTGGTCGGCAACATCGGAGGGCTTCTTCCACCGTGCCGCCGTGCCCGCCCTCATCCTGACCCTGGTCTCCGGCCTATCCATCTTCTCGCTACTGGGGGCAGGCGACAGGCAACGGTAACGTAGTCCCTCTCCCACTGACAGAGGGCGTGGAGCGCGTTGCGATTAATCGTCGGTCGTTAGACCTTTACCCTGATTTTATCCCTGGCAGAGGGACCCTATTTCTCGAAGGACGTATAATGGATCTTCTTCACGCTATCCGTACCCGTCGCAGCATCGGCAAGGTTCGCCCCGACCTGCCACCCCGCGCCGACATCGAGGCTATGCTGGAGGCGGCCACCTGTGCCCCCAACCACCACAAAGTTGAGCCGTGGCAGTTCATCGTCCTGTCGGGCCAGGGTCGCGAACGCCTGGCCGATGCCTGGGCCGACATCGAGCAGGCCAGGCACGCCGACCCGGCAAGCGACGCCGCCCAGCGCGCGGTGGCGGGCGTGCGCGCCAAGGCCTATCGCGCTCCCGTCGTCATCGTCGCCATTGCCGAGCCGCCCAGCCATACTAAGATCGTCGCCACCGAGAACATCGAGGCCGTCGCCGCCGCCGTCCAGAATATGTTGCTCGTGGCGGGGAATCGCGGCCTGGGAGCCATGTGGCGTACCGGCGAAGTCGCCTACGCCCCGCGCGCCAAAGCGGCCTTTGGTCTATCCCCCGAGCACACAATTGTCGGCTTCATCTACGTTGGCTACCCGGCTGCCGATCCGTCACCACGCAGCCTGGCCCCTCACCACACCAAGACCACCTGGTGGGGCGACGCCGAGGGGCAATATAGCGGGACGGTTGACGGTTGAAGTAGCTGTATCCTCCGGTCTCACACATTACGTTTCACACATCGCATTGAGGAGCTAAATCATGTCCATCCCCTATACCTACGTCGAGAACCTCGCCACGGCGCTGACCGTGCCGCCAGACGGCATCCTCAGCCGCACGCTCTACACCCGCGACGGCGTCAAGGCCGTCCTGTTCGGCTTTAGCCCCGGCCAGGAGCTGTCCGAGCACACCGCCGCCATGCCCGCCATCATCCACATCGTCAGCGGGCAGGCCCACGCGACCGTCGGCGGCGATGGCTTCGATGTCGGCCCTGGCGCTGTCATCCACATGGAGGCGCAACTGCCCCACAGCATCGTCGCCCAGACCCCGCTCATCATGCTGTTGCTAATGCTCAAGGGCGAAGTTTGACATCAGTCCGCTCGGCCCTATACTTGCACAATGAGTGACGCCCGGCGTGGGCGTCACTTGCTTAGGAGGCGAAGGAGTCTCGCGGTGTCCCGAACTCGCTTGATCGTTATCACCGCCTCGGTCATGCTGGCGCTATTCCTGGCGGCAGTAGAGCTAACGGTCGTTGGCACGGCCATGCCGACCATCATCTCCCAGCTGGGGGGGCTGGCGCAGTACAGTTGGGTGTTCTCTGTCTACGCCCTCGCCAGCACCATGATGACGCCCATCTTTGGCCGCCTGTCCGACCAGTTCGGTCGCCGCCCCATCTTCCTCATCGGCATGGCTATCTTCCTGGTCGGGTCGGCCCTGAGCGGCCTGTCCCAGAATATGACCCAACTGATTCTCTTCCGCACCATCCAGGGTCTCGGCGCGGGCGCACTCATCCCCCTGTCTTTCACTATCGTCGGCGACATTTTCACCCTTCAACAGCGCGCCCGCGTGCAAGGCCTCTTCTCCAGTGTGTGGGGCGTCGCCAGCCTGGTCGGCCCGCTGGTCGGCGGCTTCCTGGTCGACAATGCCTCGTGGCGTTGGGTCTTCTACATCAACATACCCTTTGGCATCCTGGCGATGACGATGATCTGGTTCAGCCTTAAGGAGCCAGCCCGCGACCGAAGCCGGCAGCACATCGACTTCGCTGGCGCCGCCCTGCTCGCCACAAGTAGTGTCGCCCTGCTGCTCGCCATCCAGGAGGGTGGGCGGTTGTGGGCCTGGCTGTCGCTGCCGTCTATCACCCTGCTGGCCGTGTTTGGTGTCGGCGTCGCGCTGCTCCTGCGCGTAGAGCGACGCGCCATGTACCCCATCCTGGAGTTGAGTCTGTTCAAGGACCGCATGTTCCGCGTTGCCGCCGGTCAAGGTTTCCTGGCCGGCTTCGCCCTCTTTGGCATGACGTCATTTCTGCCCCTCTATGCCCAGGCCGTGCTGGGCGTGAACGCGACGACGGCGGGCGCGACGCTCACGCCGCAAATCCTCGGCTGGACAGTTGCCAGCATCGTGGGCACACCCTTCGTCCTTAAGGTCGGCTACCGGCGTATGGTCATCGGCTCGATGAGTGTCATGGTCATGGGCGCGGCCCTGCTCGCCATGCAGAACATCGACTCATCGGTCTGGAGTCTGGCCGTCAGCCAGGTCTTCTTTGGCGCAGGGATGGGCCTGACCCTGGCCAGTCTGCTCATCGCCGTGCAGAATCGGGTGCGCCGCGACCAGATGGGCGCGGCCACGTCGGGCCTGACCTTCACCCGTACCATCGGCGGCGCGCTGGGTGTCAGTATCATGGGCGCTATCCTGGCCGCTGGCGTCGCCAACGGCGTGGCTGCCCTGGGCGGCGCGGTCAATGTTGCCCCCGAGGATCTGCTCAACCCCGTCAGCGCGGCGGCCATCCCGCCCGCCGCCGTGGAAGCGCTGCGCGAGATCCTGGCCACCGCGCTCCACACCGTATTCTTAACCGCCCTCATCGGCACCGTCCTGGCGTGGATTGTCGTATGGTTCACCCCACGCGGCTCGGTGGAGGATCTGCGCGCCACACCTACCCCGTCGCCCCAGACGGTCGAGGCCGAGTTGCCACACCTGTAAGAGACGCGCCGATGACCCTGGATGCCCTGACGCTGGCTGCCCTCGCCGACGAGCTGCGCCCCCTGCTGGTGGGCGGGCGCGTCCAGGCTATCGTGGCGGTGGACCCGCTGACTCTGGCCCTGGAAATCTACGCGGGCCACCGCTACCACCTGCTGCTGTCCGCCGACCCCCAGACCTCCCGTGTCCACCTGGCCGACAAGGGACGGCGCGGCGTCGAGCGCGAGACCCCCTTCTTACTCATGCTGCGCAAGTACGTGCGTGAGGCCCGCGTGGCCGCCATCGAGGTTCCGCGCTGGGAGCGCATCCTGACGCTGGACTTCGTCGGTGCAGAGGGCCGCCATCGCCTGGTGGCGGAGCTGATGGGTCGCCTGAGCAACCTTATCCTGGTCGACGCGGAGGGCATCATCCGCGACAGCGCGCGGCGCATCACGCCCGAAATGACCCGCGCCCGCGTGGTCCTGCCCCGCCAGCCCTATGTGCCGCCGCCGCCCATCGACCGCCCCGCCCCTGACGAAGTCACACTGCCCCTGGTCGAGACGCTGTTAGCCGGCGCGACCACCGACCGCCCCGTCTGGCGCGTCCTGACCGCCGGGCTGCGCGGCCTCAGTCCCCTGGCTGCCCGTGAGGTCGCCTACCGCGCGTTGGGCGAGGCCGAAGCCACGGTGGCCGAGGTGGAGCGCGTCGCGCCGCTGCTGGGCGCGCTGGCGGCCGTCATTGGCCCCCTGTCCAACCAACGCGACGCCGCATCCTGGCAACCATCCCGCGTCGTCGAGGACAGGGCCGTCGTCGCCTTCGCCCCCTACGCTCTGACTCACCTGCCCGATACCGAGCCGGTCGTCAGCCTCAACGAGGTCGTGGCCGCCTACTATGCCGACCGCGTGGGGCGCGATGCCTACGCCGTGGCCCGCGCTCGCGTCGCCGAGCGCATCCAGGCCGCCCGCGACAAGGCCGCCCGTCAACGCGCCGCCCTCACCCGCGAGACCCTACCCGCGACTGACCTGGAGCAGCGCCGCATGTGGGGTGAGTGGCTACTGGCCTACGCCCACGCCGTGCCCAGGGGCGCGGCGGAGTATCGGGTCGAGGACAGTGGCGACGGCCCACTGACCATTCCCCTGGACCCGACGCTGACGCCGGTCGAGAATGCCCAACGTCTGTTCCGCGACTACGAGCGCGCCAAGCGGGCGGGCGAAGACCTGGCCGAGCGCCTGGCGAGCGTGGATCTGCTCCTGGCCGGGCTGGACCAACTGGCGACTGATCTGGCCCTGGCCGAGACGCGCCCGGAAATCGACGCCGTGCACGCCCAGTTTGCCGCCCTGGTGGGCGAAAAGCCGCCCCAGGGTGCGCGCGGCGGCCGCCCGGCCGGCCCCATCGAGGTCACGTCGCCCGACGGCTTTACCATCCTGGTCGGCCGCAACAGCCGCCAGAACGATAGCGTCACCTTCGAGCGCGCGGCGGGCCACGACGTCTGGCTGCATGCGCGGGGTGTGCCCGGCGCCCACGTCATCGTCAAGGCCCAGAGCCGCGACGTGCCCGAGACGACACTGGCGGCTGCCGCCAGCCTGGCCGCCTATTACTCGGCCGCGCGCGGCTCGACCAGCGTGGCGGTGGATGCCACTGAGGCGCGGCGGGTGAAACGCCTCAAGGGGGGCGGCCCCGGCCTGGTCACCTACAGCGGTGAGCGCACCGTCCACGTCGCTCCCCTGTCGGCCGACGAGATTGGAGATTAGGGTTTGGAGATTCGAGATTAGAGATTGACGGCCAGAGCCACCGCCAGGCCATTGGCGGCCGGCCGTCGTCGGTGGTCCACTGACGTACTACCCATACAAGGAGTCATTCATGCACCTCGCAGACCGCATGCACCGCATTGGCACTGAGACGGCCTTCAAGGTTCTGGCGCGGGCCAAGGCGCTGGAAGCCGAGGGCCGCGACGTGATCCACCTGGAAATTGGCGAGCCGGACTTCGACACGCCACCCAATGTCGTCGAGGCGGGCGTAGCCGCCCTGCGCTCCGGCCACACCCATTACGTCGCCGCGCCGGGCATCCCGCCCCTACGCGAGGCCATCGCCCACTATATTGGCGAGACGCGCGGCATCGACGTGACGCCCAACATGGTGGTTGTCACGCCGGGCGGCAAGCCCATCATGTTCTACGCCATCCTCGCCCTGATCGATGCGGGGGACGAGGTCATGTACCCCAACCCCGGCTTCCCCATCTACGAGTCTATGATTCGCTTCGTGGGCGGCACGCCGGTCCCCACGCCCCTGACCTATGACAACAACTTCCGCCTCGACCTGGACCATTTCCGCGATCACGTGACGGAGCGCACGAAGCTGGTCATCCTCAACTCGCCCG
>CAZJJF010000019.1:17600-20661 GCA_964546245.1 uncultured Anaerolineales bacterium | reverse complement strand
CTGGACGTGGTGCAGACGGATGTGACCCTCTACCCCGGCTTCTCCGGCGGCGCGCTGGTGGATGCTCACGGCCATGTCGTGGGGCTAAACTCGTCGGCGCTGGCGCGGGGTATCAGCACCGCCATCGGCGTGGCGACGGTCAGGCGCGTCGTGGGCGCGCTAACCATGTCGGGCCGGGTCAAGCGTGGCTACCTGGGCGTGGGCCTGCAACCCGTGTCACTGCCGGCGCAGATTCAGCAGGCGCTGGGCCGCGAGCAGGCGACGGGGCTGCTGGTGCTGGGTGTCGAGCCGAACAGCCCGGCCGAGGCGGCGGGCCTCATCCTGGGTGACATTCTGGTGGGTGTCGGCGGTACGGTGATCGCCGATATGGACGACTTGCAGGCGGAACTGAGCGGCGAGCGCGTCGGCCAGAGTGTGCCGTTCCAGGTGGTGCGCGGCGGCCAGCCGCAGATAGTGAACGTTGTGGTGGGCGAGCGCGCGTGACATGACAGCCCCAAGAGAATAGGACGCGGACGAGCGCGGACAGGAGAGAGGAAAGGGAAGCGCATGAACTTGCAGATAGCGCCGGGGGTCGCGGCGGAGGCGGCGCGGGTCGCGGCGCGGCTGCGACAGAGCATGGTGATGGTGCGTGGGCGGTGGCATGGCTCCGGCTCCGGGATTGTCTGGCGCGACGACATCATCCTGACTAACGACCACGTGGCGCGCGGCGACCAGGCGCGGGTCACCCTGGCCGACGGTCGTAACCTGGGCGCGACGGTCGTCGGGCGCGACAAGACGCTCGACCTGGCCGCGCTGCGCGTTCCGCCCACGGGTATGCCCCCCGCGCCCATTGGAGCGTCGCGGGATCTCAAGGTTGGGCAGGTGGTCATCGCCGTCGGCAACCCGCTGGGCGTGGAGGGGGCGACGACGCTGGGTATCATCAGCCTGGTGGGACGGTCGGCGCCAGGCGGGCGCGAGCTTGTCGAGGCCGACATCGATGTCTATCCTGGCAACTCCGGCGGCCCGCTGGCCGACGTGGACGGCCGTGTCGTCGGCATCACGAGCATGATTCTCACGCCGGGCATTGCCCTGGCCGTGCCCGCCCACGTGGCCGACGCGGCTCTGGCGCGTTGGCTCGGCACGGCGGCGCGGCGCGAGCGTCTGGGCATCAAGGGCTGGGCCGTGCCGCTGCCACCGTCATGGGTGGAGAGGGTCGGCCAGTTGGCCGGCATCGCCGTCGGCGAGGTCGAGCCGAGCAGCGACGCGGCGGCGGCCGGTCTGCTGGTGGGCGACATCGTCGTCGGCATCGACGACCAGACGGTGGTCGACGCCGAGGCCCTCAAGCGCGCCTTGCACGCCAGCGCTGGCCCCGTCCAGGTGCGTATCCTGCGCGCGGGGCAGGCGCGGACAGTGACGATTGGGGGTGCGGTGGTCTAGCCGAGTTGCGGGCGGCCTGATAGCGTGGGAGGCGTAAGACGTGAAACGTGAGGAGAGTTCGCGTTTTACGCCTCCCACACCTCCATATAATCTCCACAGCGACTGCACGAGACGCCCACATCAGGACGCTACAATAGGCGTAGGCAGGCAGCACGAACTTTCCTGCCGAAACCGAAACAGTCGAGAAAGGTGGAGACGAATCATGAAGCGGCTTTTGATGGTGGTGGTCATGTTGGTGGCGCTGGGGGTCGTGCTCACGGGCACGGCGCTGGCGGACGATCCGCCAACCACCTGCCCCTACGGCTGTGCGCCGGGGACGGGGCAGGGGCGGGGACCGGGTATGGTTCCAGGCGCGGGGTCGCACGCCAATGGCTCGATGGAGCCGGGGACCGGGCTGAGGCAGCCGGGCCAGGGCCCGCGCATGGGTCGCCCCGATTGGGCAGGCATGGACGATGAGGTTGAGGCCATCCTGGGCCTGACGGAGACGCAACTGCATGACCTGCGCTTGCAGGGCAAGTCGCTGGCGCAGATTGCCGCCGATGAGGGCATCAGCCGCGATAGCCTGATCCAGAAGCTGACCGAGGCGCGCAAGGCGGAACTGGCGAAGGCGGTAGCCGCCGGGCAGTTGACCCAGGAGCAGGCGGACGCCAGGCTGCAACGCATGACGACCATGATCGGGGCGATGGTCGACCGCACCACGACCGGCCCGCTGTGGAACAACGGCCAGCAGCGCAACCCGGCGACACCGGGCCAGGGTACGCCAGGCCAGGGTCGCCCCAACTCCAATCGCCCCATGCAGCGCATGTGGGGGAGCAACTCGCGCTAATCGACCAACGACTGACGACCAGGGACCAAGGGGAACCTCCGATGCCGGTACGCCCCCTGGTCCCTGGTCGTTCGTCCTTCGTCGCCGCCTCGCGCGTTGCCCGCCTGCGTCACCTGGAGTATCCTATTCCCATGAGCCAGAGAATCCTCGTTGTGGACGACGACCGCCAGATCGCGCGTCTCGTTCGCTCTTACCTGGAGCAGGCGGGCTACGTCGTGAGTGTGGCCTACGACGGTGAGAGCGCGTGGCAGGCCATTCGCCGCGACTATCCGGATCTGGTGGTGCTGGACCTGATGCTGCCCGACCGCGACGGCTGGGACATAACCCGCGCCGTTCGCATGGATGCGAGCGTGGCGCGCACACCGATCATCATGCTCACGGCGCGGGTCGAGGATACCGACCGCATCGTGGGCCTGGAATTGGGCGCGGACGACTACATGACGAAACCTTTCAACCCGCGCGAGGTGGTGGCGCGGGTGAGGGCTGTGCTGCGGCGCGCGGGGCCGGCGGCGCCGGTGTCCACGGTGCTTAGTGTGGGAGGGCTGCGGCTGGATGCTGAGCGGCGGGAGGTCAGTGTGGACGGGCAAACCGTGGACCTGACGCCCACCGAGTTTGATCTGCTGAGAATGCTCATGGAGCACCCCGGCCACGTCCTGACGCGCACCGATCTCATCGAAAAAGGGCTGGGCTACGAGTACGCCGGACTGGAGCGGACGGTGGACAGCCACATCAAGAATCTCCGCAAGAAGCTGGAGTCTGACCCGGCTAATCCGACGTACATTCTGACGGTTCACGGTGTCGGCTATCGGATGCGGGGCA
>CAZJJF010000019.1:6430-17590 GCA_964546245.1 uncultured Anaerolineales bacterium | reverse complement strand
CTTGAGGGTGGACCGTCTATGGGTCCGCCTGACCCTGGCGTTTGCGCTGGTCAGTCTGGTCGGGTTGGCGTCGGCGGCATTCCTGGCCGATCGCCAGTTGAGCGCGCAATTCCGGGGTTACGTTGCCAATAGCCAGATGCTCGAGTCGGGCATTGGCGAGACGCTCGCTGATTACTACGCGCAGACTGGCAGTTGGGAGGGTGTGGAAGTCGTTCTGAGCGACGTGCGGGGGCCGGGTTCAGGGCCGCCAGCGGGGGCCGGTCGCGGTGCGGGCGCAATGCGCCGAGGCGCCCCCAACCTCGTCATCGCGGATGCGAGCGGCGCTGTCGTTTACGGTGGTAGTCTCGACCGTGAACCGCGCCTGACCGACATCGAGCGCGAGGGGGCGTTGCCCTTGCGCGTCAATGGGCAGTTGGTCGGATACGTCACCAATAATCCAGCCGGCCGCATGGACCTATCCGCCAGCGCGCAGGCCTTCCTGGCAGGGGTCAACCGCTCCCTGTTGCAGGCGGGGCTAGCCGCCTTGCTGATCGGCGTGCTGCTGGGGTTCCTCATCGCCCGCAACCTGGCCGCACCCCTGGCCGAGATGGGCGTAGCGGCGCGGCGGCTGGCGGCCGGCGACCTGACACAGCGGGCGCCGGTGACAGGCGCTGCCGAGGTCAAGGAACTGGCGACGGCCTTTAACGACATGGCAGGCGACCTGGAACGCTCGGAGACGCTCCGCCGCAACATGGTGGCCGATATCGCCCACGAGCTGCGGACGCCCCTGAGCGTGGTACAGGGCAATCTGCGAGCGATTCTCGACGACGTGTATCCCCTCACCAAAGAGGAGATTGCCGTCGTCTACGACGAGACCCAGGTTCTCAACCGCCTCATTGCTGACCTACGCGAGCTGGCCCAGGCTGAGGCGGGGCAGTTGAGCCTCACGCCTCGCGCCCTCGACCTGGGCGCGCTCGTGGCGGGGGAGACAACGCGCTTCGGCGAGGCGGCGCAGGCGGCAGGCGTGACGCTGACCGTTGAGGTAGCGCCCGGTTTGCCGCCAGTCGTGGCGGATGCAGATCGTACCCGCCAGGTGATTCACAATCTGCTGAGCAATGCCTTGCGCTATACAGCGGCGGGGGGCCGTGTGCACGTCAGCGCCGCTGGCGATGGACAGACGACGACAACAGGCGTATACTCGGTGGGTGACCCTGGCGGTGTGCGAGTGTCGGTAGCTGATAGCGGTGTCGGCATCGCGCCCGATGATTTACCCTACGTCTTCAATCGTTTCTGGCGGGCCGACCGGTCTCGATCGCGAGGGCAGGGCGGCTCAGGGCTGGGCCTGGCTATCGCGCGCCACCTGGTAGAGGCGCAGGGCGGCCAGATCGGCGTCGCCAGCGAGCCGGGTGAGGGCAGTCTCTTTTGGTTTGCGCTGCCGGCGGCAGCGGCGACGGCGCAAGGAGATGGAGCATGATTGCGAAGATTCCCTTTGGCCGCACCGGCCACCAGAGTACACGCATCATTTTCGGCGCGGCTGCTTTCTGGGACGTCAGCCAGGAGCAGGCGAATCGCACCCTGGAGACGCTGTTGGAGTTTGGCGTCAACCATATCGACACGGCAGCCAGCTACGGTAAGGCCGAGATTCGCATCGGGCCGTGGATGCCCCACTATCGCAAGGATTTCTTCCTGGCTACGAAGACCGGCGAGCGCACTTACCAGAAGGCGAAGGATGAGCTGTACCGCTCACTGGAGCGGCTGCGGGTGGAGCAGGTGGATCTGATTCAGCTGCATAACCTGGCCGAACCCGACGAGTGGGATGTGGCGATGGGGCCGGGCGGCGCGCTGGAGGCGGTGGTTGAAGCGCGCGAGCAGGGGCTGGTGCGCTTCATTGGCGTCACCGGCCACGGCACGCGCATCGCTGCCATGCACCTCAAGAGCCTGCGACGGTTCGATTTCGATTCGGTGTTGCTGCCCTACAACTACCCCATGCTGCAAAATCCGCAGTACGCTGCCGACTTCGCGGCCCTGCTGGACCTATGCCAGGAGCGCAACGTCGCGGTACAGACGATCAAGGGTATCACGCGGCGACCGTGGGGCGACCGCGAGCATACCCATGCTCCGTGGTACGAGCCTTTCGACCAGCCGGTGGATATCGACCGCGCCGTGCATTGGGCGCTGGGCGAGCCGGACGTGTTCCTCAATACGGCGGGGGATGTGGAGTTGCTGCCCCTTATCCTGGACGCGGCCACGCGCTTCACGACGCGGCCCAGTGAGGAGGAGATGCAACGAGCGGCGGCGGCGCTGGGCATGGAGCCGTTATTCGCCTGAGCAGGTAACCTCAGGACTGGGCGGCGCATCTATACCTGTATACATCCTGGCTGCACTGCGATATCAGAAAGGGAGACGCTATGTCCGGCAAGACCGGTAAGGTGACGTGGGTTGATGGGTTGACCTTCGAGGCTGAGTCTGGCTCCGGCCACAAGATCATACTTGACGGCTCGGTGGAGGGTGGCGGCGCGGACAAGGGCGCGCGGCCTACCGAGTTGGTGCTCGAAGCCCTGGCGGGCTGCACGGCGATGGATGTCGTTTCCATTCTCAGGAAGAAGAAGCAACCCCTCGAGGGGCTGGAGGTCATTGCCACCGGCCACCAGAACGAGACATACCCGCACTACTTCAATACCATCAATGTTGAGTACATCGCCTACGGTGATGATGTCGACCCGGAGGCGCTGGCCCGCGCCGTCGAACTGTCGGAGACGAAGTATTGCGCCGTGTCGGCGACCCTCGCTGGCGTCGCCAAGATCACGACAACATCGCGCGTTGCCTCCGCCCGCCACAAGGCCCACGCGTAGCGCTTCTGCCCCGCGATGGCTTGGGCGTCCCGGCCTCGATAACGGTGTGGTCGGCGCCGGTGGGGCCACACCAATCATATACAGCGTCGCTGATGACGAACTGCGATGCGAGGGCCGCTTCCCACAGCGGCCCTCGTTCGTGCTCGCTCGCTCGCTTGGCTCCGGCGTTGCTCAGGCCTCACCGCTGGGGTCGCGGCCGGTGTCGCCCGCGTCTGGCTCCAGGCACAGGGCCATCAGGTAGCCACGGGCGCGCTCGGTGAGGGGGTAGCGGTTCACGAGGTCCCAGAACGCCCGCGAGTGGTTGGGCTGTTCCAGGTGGGCCAGCTCGTGGATGATTACGTAGTCGCGCACCCAGGCGGGTAGGGTCGCCATGCGGTCGCTGATGCGGATGGTTCCCTGGCTGGGGGTGCAGCTGCCGGCGCGGCGCTGCTGGTTGGCCACGTAGACGATGGAGTTCCAACGCAGCCGACCGTCGAAGTATTGGCGGTTCAGCTCGCGGGCGCGCTTTTCCAGTCCGTCGTCGGTCAGGCGGGCGCGCTCCGCGCGCTGGCGCAGCCGCGTCGTCAGGCGCTCGATAACGGGGGCCAGGTCCTTGTCTGGGATATCGAGGGGGGCGAGAATCTCGATAGTTCCGTCGGGGAGGCGGCGCGCGGTGATGGTGCGGGTGCGGCGCTTGCTGCGCGTAATCTTGATTGGGGTTGACGTGCTCATGGCGCAAGTATACTCTGACGACCGACCACTGACTACCGACGACGCCAGGCGGCCGCCAGACGGAGAGATTCTTGCCTGGGGAAGCGACATAAGGTAGAATTGGCCATCATCGTTATCGGTATGCAGGTGGCGAAAGGCGAAGCGGGCTATGGTAGCGACGATGCCGACATTGTTGACGGAAGAACAGGCCCAGGTCTGGCGCGACGAGCGCCGCGAATTGGAGCGCCTGCTTGAAGTGATGAGCCGCTGGGATGCGTCGGCCGATGATCTGGCGGTGTTACGTCAGGCGCTGACGCAACTGGACGAGTTGTTCCTGTTGGTGGTGGCGGGCGAGTTCAACAGCGGCAAGTCGGCGCTCATCAATGCCTTGCTGGGCGAGCGTTACCTGACCGAGGGGGTTACGCCCACGACGGCGCAGATTCATCTGTTGCGCTACGGGGAGAAAGGCCCAGGCGCGCCGGAGCGAGGTCTGCTTGTGATGACCTATCCGTCGCCTTTCCTGCGCGAGATTAACGTGGTTGACACGCCGGGGACTAACGCGGTGTTGCGCGAGCACGAGGAGATCACGCGCGATTTTGTGCCGCGCAGTGACCTGGTGCTGTTCGTTACCTCAGCCGACCGCCCCTTCACGGAGAGTGAACGCGCCTTCCTGAGCGCGATACGTGACTGGGGTAAGAAGATCGTCATTGTTATCAACAAGATTGATATTCTAGAGACGGCGGCCGAGCAGGAGCAGATCATCGCTTTCGTGCGGGAGAATGCGCGTCAGCTGTTGGGCGCTGTGCCTGAGGTGTTTCCGCTGTCGGCGCGGCTGGCGCTGCGCGCGAAGGTGAACGCGGAAGTGAAGCTGCCGCCGGCGGGTGAGGATGGGGCGCCCGTGGCGGCGGGGCAGGTGCAGCTGTTGCGGGCTGACCCCTGGTGGGGGGCGAGCCAGTTCGAGCCGTTCGAAACCTACCTCTTTGACACGCTCAACGAGCAGAGCCGCATTCGCTTGAAGCTCCTCAACCCGCTGGGGGTGGGGACGAAGCTGGCGACGGATACCGGCGTAGCGATGGAGGCGCGCCGCGTGCTGTTGCGGGATGACCTCAAGACGCTGGATGTGGTGGAGCAGGAGCTTACCCTCTACCGACAGGATATGCAGAGCGAGTTCGACCGCCGTTTTGATGGCATCGACAATCTCATCCTTCAGATGCGGATACGCGGGGAGGAGTTCTTTGACGATCGCATTAAGTTGCGGCGCGTGTTCAGCCTCCTGAACTCTCACCAGCTCGCCGATGACTATGAGCAGATCGTTGTCGCCGATACGCCGCAGCAGGTCGAGGCCGAGGTCGATGGCATGATCGACTGGATGGTAGAGCGCGAGCTTAAGGAGTGGAAGGTTATCGCGGCGGAGCTAGACCGCCGCCAGCGCACCGAGTTTCTGTCGAGCGCGGCGCGGGAGACGGCGGGCGGCTTCGAGTACAACCGCCGCCAGCTCATTGAGAGTGTTGGGAGATCGGCGGGTGAGATTGTGGCTCGCTACGACAGCGAGACGGAGTCGCAAGCGCTGGTGGAGGGTGTGCAGGACGCGCTGGCGCAGACCGCCCTGGCCGGGGTCGGCGCGGTGAGTTTGGGCGTTATCCTGAAGGTCATCCTGGTGGGGGCGGCGGCGGATGCAACGGGTCTTCTGGCGGCGGGGGCGGTCGGAGCGTTGGGGCTGGCGATTCTGCCCTACAAGCGCAGCCAGGCCAAGAACGATCTGCGCGTCAAGACGGACGAGCTACGAACACGGCTGCGCGCTTCGCTGGAGGATGAGTTCAACGCCCAGCTTGACCGCTCCATTCAGCGGCTGCGGGACGCCATCGGCCCCTACAGTCGCTTCATTCGGGCCGTGAAAGAACGGCTGGCGGGCTTGCAGGGTGAGCTGGCGGACATTACCGTCCGCATGGGCGACTTGCGGACGCGCATCGAGCGCGCGGTGCCGGAGGCGAGGGCTGTCGTGCGCTGAGGCGCGACCATCGCGGTGAGGTTGTATTCGACCCGCGCCATCATCGACTCGGGGTCGGCGTGTCCGGAATCGACAGGAAGGTGTTCCTTGTACAAGCCCGCATCGCTGCGCCGTGAGAGGCCATGATACTGCCACCTGATATTGTCGCGGCGATCTACGCCCATGCCCAGGACGAATATCCCTACGAATGCTGCGGGGCCATCTGGCAGGTGGATGGCCCCGCAGGCCAGCGCTGGGAGGTCATGCGCTGCACGAACGAGGCGAACGACCTGCACGCCGCGGATCCGCACCGTTTTCCCCGCGACGCTCGCACTGCCTACATGATCAGTGGGCGCGAGGTGCTGGCTATCAACCGCCGTCTCGATGTGGCGGGGCAGCGGCTGGCGTTCCTGTACCACTCGCACCCTGATCACGACGCCTACTTCTCCCGCGAGGATGTGGCAATGGCCGCGCCCTATGGCGAGCCGTCCTACCCAGACACGCTGCATCTTGTGGTGTCGGTGCGCCAGGGTCGGGCCGTCAGCCATCGTTGTTTCGCCTGGGACGATAGCGCGCGCCGCTTCGCTGAGGCTGGCTGCTGATTCATCCCGTTCAACCTGTAATCCCCAACACTCACATGTCCCGCCGTAACATTCTTCTGTACCTGACCGCCGTCGGCCTAGTCGGTTTTACCATCGATGGCGGCATCTACTCCGTGGTGTATAACCTGTACGTGCTGCGCCTGGGCTACGGGCCGGACTTTGTCGGGCTGCTGGCGTCGATTAGCCTGGTCGCGTTTACCCTGGCGAGCGCGCCGGCCGGCCTGATGGGCAGCCGCTGGGGTAGCCGACGCATTATGCTCCTGGGCCTGGGCTTGCTGCTCGGGACGGCGATGCTGATGCCGCTGGCGAGCCTCGCGCCGATGACGGCGCTATCGACCTGGCTGCTGGGCCTGTACTCGCTACAGATGGTGGGCCTTGCCTTTTTCTTCGTCAATGGCCCGCCATACCTGACCGCCATAGCGCCGCCATCCCTCCGCGAGCGGGCGTTCTCCTATCAGGTGGCGCTCTGGTCGTTCGCGGCTTTCCTGGGTAGTTTGCTCGGAGGCTTCTTGCCGGCCCTGTTGGCGGCACGCCTGGGCGTGACTCTGGCTGAGCCGTTGCCCTATGCGTATCCGCTGGGGGTCGCGGCGGTGGGCCTGGCGGTGGCGTTTGCCGCCCTGCTTGCGGCTGATGACGCCGCCGCGCAGGGTAACGGCCTCAAGGGCGGGGCGGCGGTGGCCTTCCCGCTGATGGTTATCGTTGTCCTGGGGGTCGTGCGCTTTTTGCAGGCGGGCGCTGTTGGTACGACGATTCCCTTCTTCAATGTCTACATGGACTCGGCGCTGCACACGCCGACGGCCCTCATTGGCGTTGTGACGGCGCTAGGGCGATTGCTGGCTGTGCCGACGGCGCTGCTAGCGCCAATGCTGGCGCGCCGTTGGGGCAATGCTAACACCGTGACCTGGGGATCGCTGGCGCTGTCCCTGGCGGCGCTACCGATGATCTTCATTCCCGACTGGATCGCGGCGAGTCTGGGCTTCGTGGGCATCACGTCGCTGTCGTCGGTTCGCTACGCGGCGTTTCTGGTGTATGCCATGGATATTGTGCCGCCCGAGCGGCGCGGCCTGCTCAGCGGCGTCTCGGAGACGTCAGCGGGGGTCAGCTTTGCGTTCACGGCATACCTGGGCGGCCAGATGATTACGCGGCTTGGCTACCCGCCGCTGTTTGCCTTCGGGGCGATCATGGGGGTGTTGGGGACGGGGCTGTTCTGGCTGTACTTCCAGGTGCGGCGACAGCCTCGGCCAGCCGTGGAGGTTGGGGAAGTGTGAGGCGTGCCACGTGTCACGCCCCGCGTTCCAGTGCGGCGCGGATGCGGGGTAGGGCCTGTTCGGCGGCCTCCTCGCCGGCGTGGATGGCGATGTGCGCTCGATCAAAGCCCAGGAACAGGCCCAGGTTGGTGGGTAGGTTGGGCCAGATGAGGACATCGGGGGGTGACAGAATCATGCGTAGCTCGGTGATGGCCGATACCATGATGCTCTCGATCTGCCAGAAGTCGTTATAGAGGCGGGGCAGGCCGCCGAGGGACATGGGCGAAATCAGCGGTGGCTCACCCGGTACGTTGAGACTGTAGTGGGGGAGAACATCCTGGGCGATGACGACCGTCGCGCCCATGCGGCGCACGACGTTGGTGGGGACATTGTTTAGAATGCCACCATCGACGAGGCGGTAAGGCCCCAGCTCATAGGGGCGAAACACCCCCGGTACGGACATACTAGCGCGCAGAGCATCGATGACGAGGCCTTCCTGGAATACGATCTCGCGTCCGCTGTTCATGTCGGCGGCAACGATGGCGAGGGGTGTCGTCAGCTCGGCGAAGGTTCGCTCGGCCCCGATGAGGTTGGCGAAGTGGGCCTGGATGCGCGCGCCCCGCAACAAGCCTGTCTGGGAAATCTGGATGTCGGCGAGGCCCAGCATGGTGCGCCGGGCGCCGATGCGTGTCGCTTCGGCCTCGATCTGGTCGAGGGGCATGCCAATGCAGTACAAGGCTCCCAGGATGCCCCCCATGCTGGTGCCGGCGATGTAATTGATGGGAATGCCTTCCCGCGTCAGCACCTTGAGCAGGCCGACGTGGGCGAGGCCGCGCGCGCCGCCGCCGCCGAGGGCAAGGCCGACGCTGGGTGGGACTGGGGGTTCGGCAGGTGGTATCATGGGTATCAGGGTCGCGGGCGGCGTGTTGGCCAGGCGGTCAGAGATGGGCCGATGTAGCGGGCCGTGGGCGGGGCGAGACGGTTGTCGGCCTGTTGTTCCAGGGCATGGGCGATCCAGCCGGCGGTGCGGCCGAGGGCGAACACGACGGGGGCGAGGTCGCGGGGGATACCGAGACCGTTGAGCAGGACGGCGGCGTACAGGTCGGCGGTGGGGGTATCACCGGTGTGCCTGTATGTGATGTCGGCGACGGTATCGGCTACCTTGAGCCAGGGGCCGCGCCCCGGCGTGGCGGCCAGCCGCCGGAACAGGAGGGCGCGGGGGTCGGGGGTGGCGGTAAAGCCCGGTGGGAGTTGACCAAGCCGCAGTAGCGGCTCGACGACGCGCGGGGCTTCGTTGGGGGCGGAGATGCCAGCCAGGAAGCGCGCTACCTGGTCGAGGACACCGCCGTGTAGTGGGCCGCTGACCACGCACAGGGCCGCGATGAGGGTTGTGGGCAGGGAGGCCTGGGCGGCGGCGGCGATGCGGGCAGCCAGGGTCGAAGCGGTCAGGCCATAGTCCGCGTAGAGGATGAGGGCGCGGTCGAGGGCGCGGGCCTCCGCGTCGGAAGCGGCTTCGCCACGGATGGCGTGCAGGAGGCGGGCCGCCAGTGATCCCTCGACGCGCGGGGCGAAGTGGGGCCGGCCGGCAGCGATGTGGTGCCAGAGGGCGGCGACGTTGGGCAACATGCCGAGCAGGCGAGCCGGGTCAGTGAGCGGAAGGTCGCCGGAGGGGACCGCTGGTTGGCGAGCGGCGGCCAATTCGACGGTGGCGATGGCCTCGCGTAGGACGACGAAGGGTGGCGTGGCGGGGGGCAGAGCGCGCAAACGGGCAATGAGGTCGCGGGGTAGCTCCCAGGCGGCAGCCAGGCTGCTTTCCAGCGTGGCGTGCTCGGCCGGCGTGGGCAGTGCGCCGTGCCACAGCAACCAGGCGGTGGTGGCGAAGTCTGCGTGCTCAAGGATGTCCTGCACGGGGATGCCCCGATAGACAAGTTGCCCGTCGACGATGGCGCTGACAGACGTTTCGAGGAGGGGGGGCGGTTCGATGGCGGCGCTCATCGGCGGGCCATCCAGTCGGCAGCCGGCGGCACGCGCTCAGCCTCGGCGGGCGACTCGGCGTCGGTGGGGGATGCGCCGGGACGGATAGTCAGCAGGGCTTCGAGTTGGCGGCGGCTGTAGAGTCGCTGGCGGCGGATGCCTTGCTTGTAGCTATCAACCAGGCCACGTGAGACGTAGGCGTACAGGGTGGCCTTCTTGACGCCCAGGAGTGCGCTGGCCTCATCGACGGTGATATAGTCGTCGGGGGCGCTGTCCGACATGGTCACGTTCTCCCGCTGGCGGAGGGATCGAACGTGAGTATAGCTACACTGGTCCACCTTTGTCAAGTATAGCAGAGAAGTATCAAGCTCTGTCGTGAAACGTGAACGCAGCGCCTCACGCGGAGATGGAACGATCCGTGGCGATAGCATCGGCATCGGGGCGCAAGAGGAAGGAGACGACGCGCGGATGAAGCACCGCGCCGCGCATGAGCGGGACATAGACGGACTCGGCGCGCACGTTGGTGTCCACGGCGCGCAGTGTCAGCCGGTCGAGGCCGTGGGTGGGCGAGCCGCTGGCATAAGCCTGGTAGATGCTGGTGTCCTCGGCAACGGACTTGTTGCGGGGAATGTATAGCCCGAAGGAGGGGGCGGCGATGGCGCGGGTGACGCGCAGGGCGGGGGGAATGGGGTCGCCCTGGGCGGCGGCGACGCGGTCGGCCTTGCGCCAGCCCGGCTCCCAGAAGACGAGGGCGAAGGGCCACACATCCAGGCGGGCGACGGCGCGCGCCGTGGCTTCCAGGGAGGCCTTGAACTGGCGGGCGATGTCCTGGAGGGTCGCGAGGGATGGCGGGCGCTGCTGCACGGCGGGGCGCAGCCAGCGCTCGGGCAGTAGCAGCGCGGACGCGCCCACGTCGCAGAGATGCTCTTCCTCGGCGGCGGGTGGGTAGTCGCCGGTGTGGGCATCCTCGATGTCGTGGGGGTGGGCGGCGTAGGCGGGGAGCAGCGTATGGGCGATCTCGTGGGCGATGGTGAACTGGCGGCGAGCAGGGCTTTCGGCGCGGTTCACCTGCACCACGCTGCCATCGGGGTGGACGATGAGCCGGCCCGACGCGACCATCTCGACCGGCTCGATGCGGCGGATGCCCTGGAAGGATGCCAGTACCGCTAGCGGGACCGGCGGCCCATCGATAGCGGCTTCATCAAGAAGGGCGTCGGCGCGCGCAATCATGGCCGTCACCGGGTCGGGGCAGCCCGTCACGCGGCACAGAGCGTGGGCGGCGTCACTGGACCAGTAGCGTAGGCTCATGCTTCGTCAGGTTCGGCCCCGCCGCGAATGGTGCGCCGGATGCTCTCGTACAGGTAACGCCAGTCGGCAGAGTTGCGCGGCTGCTCGCCGCGATAGCGGATGCCCGCGAGCATGGACACGTCGGCCTCGGGCAGGCTGGCCTCGCGAGCAAACTCGCGCAGGGACGGCGAGATCTCAATGGTGACGACTTCGACCTCGCGGCCCAGCAGGTCGGCGACCGTGGTGCCGAGGGCGGTCGCCATGCGATAGAGCGTCTCGCCCGATGGGCGGGGCGCGCTGTCGTTCTCGATCTGGCTTAGATAGCCCTTCGACACCTGGCTAGAGCGGGCCAGAGCCGACAGACTCATTCCCTTTTCCTCGCGGCGCTGCCGGACACGTTGGCCGAGCGTCATACGGGTCTCCTTCCCTGCCTCTCTCAACACCTCTACTGTAGCACATTCTGTTCCCAAATGCAAGTCTGCGTTCTGTGTGGGGTACGCTGCGGAGCGTAAGTATTTCCACATAGATTAGAGGTGTTTTCA
>CAZJJF010000019.1:0-6420 GCA_964546245.1 uncultured Anaerolineales bacterium | reverse complement strand
GCATGTGAAATACCAGTAAACTGCGTGGTTGTTGCACGTTTTTTATTCATCAACTATTTGCAGGGAATTGGCTTGCGCTAGAACGAATGTTCTGATACAATAGCTGTGTGATGCGCTATTGTATGATTAGATCGCCGCGGTGAGCATTGGGCCACCGCGGTTTGTGTCCCCTGAATTGAGGGTAGGGCGATGGGCACACCACGGGCAGGCGCTAGTGGGCGGGGGGCAGCGGCTGCGAACGCTGCGACGCCGACTGCCGCCTTTCGCGATCTCCTGGCAGCGGCCCGCAATGCGGGGCCATTGGAAATCCAGCCGGGCGAGGATGTCTCGGAAGGGACGCAGGCGCTGGCGCGGCTGATTGAGGCGGGCGAGCGCCGTCTCAGTGACGATATCGAGGCCGCTCTCGACGCCGATCCGGAGGCGTTGTCGGCGATGGCGGGACGAGCGGCCCTTCAGGCGACACTGGCCGACCTGTTCTTTCGATTGGGGGCAGAGGAGCCAGCTATCGCGGACCTGCTGCTGACGCTGGCCGAGGTGCGGCGCGGCGAGGCGGACGCGGGGCAGGCTATGACGCTGCTGGCCGAGGCGATGCGCATCCCCGAGAGGCCGGTGCGGCCGCGAGACCTGGACGAGGCGACGCGCTTCATCGCCGCCCTGGTGGTTGCCCTCGACCTGCGCCAGGCCGCGCTACGCATCATCGCTGCCGAGGGGGGGCCTTCAGACAAGGCGGGCCACGCGGCCGAGCGGCAGGTGGAACGCGAAGGCATCGTCCTGCTAGGGCAGCTCGAATCGGCGTGCGGCGTGGCTGACGACGCGCTGCGGCGGCGGGCCGTGGCTGCGGGGATGAATGCGGATGCGGTGTCGGCGGCGCTGGCCGCGGCCTTTGCTGCGCGGGCCAGGCGCGTCGGCTATCCCGTGCCCCTCGTCGTGAGTCGCCGGCCAGGCTGGCGTAAGCCGCTCAACCCGGCCCACACCTGGCAGGCGAGCTTCCCTGTGCCGCTGGGTCGTGCGCGCCGAGCGGAGTGGCGGCGCTGGTGGTGGGAGGCCTGGGCCTGGCTAGGTGAGCGCCGCGCCAGGCACGCGCCGCTGTTGGCTGCGATGGGCGGTTGGCAGCGGCTGTGGCCGGCGATAACGTTGGCGTTGCTCCTCGTGGTGGCGCTGGCGACGTGGCGGGCGTGGGGTGTGGCGGTTAAACCCATCGGCAGCGCGCAGGCGAGCCTGGAGACGGCGGCCATGTCGCCGCGCCTGCCGGCGGGAACGCCGGTGCGGGTCATGGTGCGCACGCGGGGCGGATATAGCCTGGAAGAGGTGGCGAGGTACTTCGGGATGACCGACCCGTGGGCGATGAGCCTGTTGGCCTGGGTGAATGGTGGGGCCTTGCAGGACTTCCAGGCGAAGACGGCCCGGGGCCAGTTGTACACGACGGCTTTACCTGCCGGGCTGACGTTGGAGATTCCCGCCGTTGTCGTGCCGTCGACGACGAGCCTGGATACGGCGGCGACGGAGTACGGTGTATCGGTGGAGGGTATACGGCGGCTGGCGATGCAGGCAGGGCAGGGGGTGTACCTGTCGCCCGTGGGCCGCAACGAGAAGCTGGGGGAGGCGCGCATGAGGACGGCCGAGGCGCGTGAGCTGGATGTGCGTGAGCCAACCTTGAGCGTGGGGACCTTGATCGCGGTGAAATAGGGCAGGCGAAGGCGCTTGCTTGTTGAGGTGTGGAACGGGGCGGTCATGGGGGGCCGCCACACGAGAGAGGGACTGACACATATGGATCGGACAACTCGACGACGCGGGAGGGCGCGGGCGCAGCGGCTCCGGTGCGCGTGGGCCGAGGCGGCGGGGGGGCGGCGGACGCCGGTCGCGTTCCAGGCCCTGCTGACAGCGGCGCGGGTCGAGGGCGGTGTGCGCCTGTACGCGCCCGACGTCTCGCTGCCCGAGGATGCGGCTGAAATCTGTGATTTGGTGCGGGAAGGCTCGCCCGTTGCCCGCCGCCTGGTGGATGCTATTTTCGACGACGAGGCGCTGCTGCTGCGCCCTGCAACCTACCTGAACGAACGGGCGGCGCTGAGCCGCCTGATGGATGATGCGCGGCTGGTCGATGACTTTGATGACGCGCTCGACGCCCTGCGCCAGGGCGACCGTTCGGCCAATCACGTCTTGCAAGCGCTTATTGATGCCTACCAGTCGGTAGCGGAGCGCCCCGCCGACGACCTCTGGGCGGCCAAGGCTGCCCTGGAAGGGCTGGCCGTGCGCCTGGACCTGCGGCGGCATGTGGCGCGTCAGGTCACCCGGCTGGCCGAGGGTGATGGGGGCATTGATCCGGGTCTGCACCTGGTGTTCCGCGCCCAGACGCTGGAATTGCTGCGCCTGCTGGCTGATGCCTGTGTGGCGGCGGAGACGGGCTTACTGGAGCGCATGGATCTGAGCGACGAGGAGCGCAGCGCTGTCTCGGCGGCCCTGTTCGTTGCCTACGCCGAGCGGGCGGCCCAAGTAGGTGCGCCCCTCGCGTTCGAGCGCGTCGCTGCCAACGTTCGTCCCGCCTTCGATCTGGACGGTGTGGCGCGGGCGCGGGCGATGCCATTGCCGCCGATCGCGCCTACAGCGCTGGCGGCGTTGGGCGTGGCTCAGGCTGTCGTGCCGGTCCATCGTATTGCTGACCCGCTGCTGGCGTCGGCTGCCATCTGGCAAGGCCCGGCCGTTGACTTGAGCAAGGTAGTTGCGCCGTGGGCCGCGCCCGCAGCCGAGTCGCCAACCTGGGAGTATACGGGCGAAGCGGCGCCGTGGCTGGACAAGCCCTATCCCCAGTTGCAGCTTGCGCTGACGACGACGGGGACTTACTCCCTGTCCCAACTGGCCGACTACTTCGGCTTTCGCAGTCGGGGGGCGGTGCAGTTCCTCACCGAGCAGAATCTTGAGCTGCTGGCGGAGATCAAGCCCAGCGCCAGGACGCTCCCCGCCGGTCAGACGGTTGTGGTTCCGGCGACGCTCCTGCCCGTGGGCCAGGTACGGTCGCTGGAGGAGATGGCTACCACCTTCGACATCGATGTCGCGGCGCTGGCGCGGCTGAACCCAACGCTGACCGAGACCCGTGGCGGGCAGCCGGCGCTGCGTAACGCCAGCGAAGGCTACCTGCTGACGCCGGTGGGCCGCGCCGACCTGCTCGGCCCTGAGACGATGACCACGCGCCCACTGGCCTTCGACATTGCCAGCGGCCGGGCCTTCAGCGGCACGACGCCCGCGGCGGCAACGGTGGGCCTAGTCGCCGCGGCTACGACCACGAGCGAGACGCCGACGCCCCGCCTGCGCCACGTGCGCCTGCACCACACTCTGACGCTGGCGACAAACATCGCGGCGCTGGCTGATAGGTTGGGCCTGCCGGCGGGCGCGCTGGCAGAGTACAACGGGATGACCGACGTCGCCAGGGTGCTGCCCGTCGGGACGAATGTCCTGCTGCCGGGTACGGTGCACAAGGTCGTCGAGGGTGAAGACCTGGCGTTGGTGGCGACGCGCTACGAGGTTCCTGGCTCGGCCATCGAAGACCTGAACGGCAAGTTGTTCGTGGGCCAGGCGCTGTTCGTACCACAGCCGCCGTCGCGCCTGCGAGCGGAGGGCGTCTTCGAGGCGCGGCCCGACGGTGGCAAGCCCTCGGCGGCGCGCCAGGCAGCCCCGCCGCCCGGCCCGACACCCCAATCATTGCCGAAGACAGGCGCGGCGTCTGCCCCGGCCGCGAAGGCCAGCGCATCTATCACTGGTGCGACAACGGCCAGCGCCTTCCCCGACTTCGTAGAGATGCCGGGCTACCTGGCGAACTGGGATCAGTACAAGGCGAAGGAAGCTGAACTCAAGGCGAAATACGGCCAGAAGCTGTACCCCACGCTTCAATCCATGCCCGACGATGTGCGCGAGTTCTACCTGACGTCGGTGTACTGGGGGGCGCAGCTCATCGGCGTGCCCTGGCAGGCGGTGTTGGCTATCCACAACACTGAAGTGGTGGGCAAGGGTTATCGCCCCTTCGAGCAGGCAGTGTCCTTCGCGGCGGCGCGCGGCCCCGGCCAGATCACGCCTGGCTACTGGAACGGTTGGGCTGGTAGCGGCCGGTCGGCCGCACCGTCGAAGAACTTTGCCGATATCATCAAGAACAACGGCAACGGCTTCCACTGGGGGCTGCGCGCCGAGTGGCTGCGTTACCTGCGTCACGAGGTAGGCCTCGATGCTCTTCAGTCCAGCGACGCCGATATCATGTATCTCATCAACAACGTTGTCGCTACGGCGCGAGGCCTCTACAAGAACGGCGTCACGACGAAGGCCTTTCCAGGCGACCCCCGGCAGTGGTCCCAGGCGAACGTTACGGCGCTGCGCAACGCGGTGATGATCTACAATTCTGGCGGCACGAATCCGGCGGTGCGCCAATGCTCTGGTTGCGCCTGGACGGTGGGAGATTACGCCAATAACGCCGAGCGGGTGGCGAAGGCACTACCCGCCAGCCCCTTCGACTTGCTGCCTACCGAGGCGCGCAGCCGCGCCTTGCGCCAACAGGTGTTCATCGCCTACGATCAGACCTTCGCTGCGCCCCTCTCGGCGCAGCAGTTGCAGCAGGCATTCACAGCCCAGGCCGACAAGGTCGGCGACCTGATGGCGGGCAAGAGCAGCCCAGAGCAGGCGGCGCGGGCTATCGTGGATGGGCTGGTGGATGGCTGGCTCAAGGTGGCGGAGCGCCAGCCCGAGGCCTGGCCCTTCTTCGTCAACGAGCAGGCCCGCGATGTCCAACTGGCGGCGGCGCGGCAGCTGGCAACCTTCCTGGACAAGCCGACCCTGACGGATGTGCTGGAGCGCACGCGAGGCGACGTCAAGGCTGCCGAGGCGGAGCTGGCGAGCCGACTGGACGCGCAGGTGGTGCAGATGGCCCGCGAGAGCCTGGAACGCGGCGCGCCAAACCGCGTCGTCCTCAATACCCAGGTACGGCCGTTGGCCGCGTCGGTCATGCAGGCGGTTTTCGGTGGCAATGTGGATCCGCAGCAGCCGGACAGGCAGGCCAAGCTGGACCAGGCGCGGCGAATGCTGGACAGCGGTCAGGTGAAGCCGCCGCCGGCCCAGACGGCGGCGGGCGGCGGCAACGGGAACAGCGCAGCGGCGAAGGTGGCCGCGCCCCCCGTGGCGACCCCTGTGCGCGGGACTGCACCGGAGCAGGCGAGCGCGCGCACGCCGGGGCCGACATTGGCGGCCGCGACGCAAGGATTGCCACTGGCTTCCCTGGGCGTGGTTCCTGTGGCGGCGGTCAAGCCGGCGAGCGGCACGACCAACGGCGCGGCGAAGGCGCCGGCCAAGAGTGTCATGCCGCCGGGGTCGGTCACGGCCAACGAGCGCTTCTTCCGCCTGTCAGCCCAGGCGAAGACGGCCAACAATTCCATCCAGAACAACATTCGGCTGTTCGCAGCGCGCATGGCGGGCCGCACCGACGAGTTCCGCGTGGCGGGTAGCGCGCGCATTGACTGGGCCAGGCTCCAGCAGGCGGATGTATCGGCCACCCTTATCTTGCAGCCGGGCGAGAAGCTTGACTATGTGGCTCGCTTTGGCCCCTTCTCCTCGCAGCAGGGTTACGCCTCAGGGCCGCTGGTGAGTGGGGGAACGGCGCCAGGAGTCGGCGCGTGTCAGGTGGCGACGCTATTCAAGGCGGCGGCGCTCAAGGTTCCCAGCCTAAAGGTGTGGAATGGTACGAAGCATCCTACTATCCCCGGCCTCAATGACGTACCGGCGGTGAGCATCCTGTCGGGCAGCCCGCGCCAGAACTTGCAGATCACCAACACTGGCCCGACGCCTGTAGCCTTCCACCTGCGCGTGGCGGGCGACACGGCGACGATGCGGGTGGAAGTCAGCGGCCAGGCGGCAGACGCCGGTCGTCAGGTGTCGGAAGGGGTTAGCCAGGGGGCGGCGCAGGGTACGCCTCAGGGACCGGTGAAGGGCGAGAAGGCAGCGATTCCGCCGCTGGTGGCGGCGCCGCCGCCCGACGAGGTAATCCCGCCGCTGGTGGCGGCGCCGCCGCTCGATGAGGTAATCCCGCCGCTGGTGGCGGCGCCGCCGCCGGAGGCGCCAGTGGTCAGCGAGCCTCGCCTCGCCTCGCCCTCGGCGCTGGCTCTGGGCGACAAGGTTGTCTCCGGCGCCGCCGATCTCATCGGCAGGTATGCCTATGGCAACATGCGCGATGGCCCTGCCCAGGGCTACTACGTCTGCACCGACGTGGTGAACTATGCGATGGCCGCGGCGGGCACGCCCATTGTCGAGAACTACAAGGATGCCGCGACGGTGCGCTGGGTGGGAACTCACCTGAACTGGTTCAAGGGGGCGAATGTCAAGCGTATGGTGAACAGTCGCCAGCGTGAGTTCAAGGCGGCCGAAACCCTGCCGCAGCCGGGCTGGGTGATC
>CAZJJF010000018.1:0-20933 GCA_964546245.1 uncultured Anaerolineales bacterium | reverse complement strand
AGCCAGCAGTATCGCCTCCGTGGCCGGGTTCACGTAGTCCGGGTCATTGGAGACCTGATAGCGGGCAATGACGGTGTCCCCGTTCAGGTCCGTGTAGTTGACGTAGAAGCGCCCATTATCTCGGTAGCCGGGATCGAAGGCCAGGCCCAACAAGCCCTGCTCATACTCGGTTGAGCCTACGCGACTCGTGATGTCCAGGAACGGGCGCGCCACCAGCGCGCCATTGCGCAGGATACGAACGCGCCCCGCCTTCTCCAGCACGAACAAGCGCCCGCTGCCATCACCAGCGTTATCGATACCAATGGGAGCCTCCAGGCCGCTGACGAACGGCTCCAGGCGAGCGGTCGTCCGCGATGGATCGAAGGTCGGGCGCGGCGTACTGGTCGGCGTGGGTGTCAGCGTCGGCGTCAGTGTGATGAGCAGCTCCCCCCGCAGCACCAGCGGCGCGTAGACGACACCCACCGGTGTCGGAGTGGCCGTTTCGTCGCCCTGCCCCTGCACGGCATCGCCACGGCTCAAGGCGACGACTACCGCGAGGGTCACGGCCACCAGCGCAGCTATCGAGACAATGGACTTCCGCATCAAGCCTCCTTACTCAGCCAGGTAGCGACACCTCGCGACCCGCTGCTGCGCTGCGATACAACCCATCCAGGATGGTGATGACATCCAGCGACTGCTCCGGCGGCACGGGCGACGGCTTGCCGTTGGCGACGGCATCGGCAAAGGCGACGCACTCCAACGCGTGCGGCTCCGCGTTGTCGGCGCGCTCGACCTGGATGTTCAGGTGCTGCTGCGTGGTGTAGTTGGTGGTCAGAATCTCGTTGGCGGGCCAGTGCGCCCCACCGCGCTCGCCATACAGCCACATCTGCATATCCTCACCCTGGGTGCGGTGGTGCAGCAGCCAGGCCACCTCCAGGACGAGCGTCGCGCCATTGTCGAAGCGCACAAAGGCCGACGCAAACTCTTCCACGTCAATCTCGGTAGGAATAGGGCCGCCCCAGATGCTAAACGCGCCCGGCATACGGCTAAGCCTGGCCTGGGTCACGCCCGACACAGCCACCGGCCGCGGATGCCCCATCATCCACAACGTCAGGTCCAGAATATGCACGCCAATATCGATGCACGCCCCGCCGCCCGCATGCTCGCGGCGAATGAAGCCTGGCCGCACCGGCGCCGCCGCCCGCCGCAACATCCAGCCACGGGCATGGTACACCTCCCCTAGCACGCCGCCGTCCAGTTCCGCCTTCAATGCCCGGCTGCGCCCGTCAAAACGGAAGTGCTGCGCCGTCATCAGCAGCCGCCCACTACGGTCACGGGCGGCGATCATCTGCCTCACCTCGGCCGGCGTCGGGGCCAGCGGCTTCTCGCACAGGACGTGCTTGCCCGCGTCCAGCGCGGCGATGGCTAACGGCGCGTGATACATGTTGGGCGTGCATACGTCAATAATGTCGATATCGGGATCGTTGATAAGGTCCAGCGCGCGCTCGTACAGCCGCCCCACCCCCTGCTCGCGGCCTGCGAGAGCCAGGTAATCGGCGTTCACGTCTGACAGCGCCACGACTTCGGCGTGCGGACTTGCGAGCCAGCCGGGAAAGTGGGTGCGCGCGATACCACCCACACCAATCACGCCGACCTTGAGATGTTGTGTCATGATGTTGTCCTTCTCGTCTACAGGCTGACCCACTCGCCGCGCCGCGCACCCTCGTACATCGCCGCCATGACCGCCACCCGCTCGGCCGCCTCGCGTGGCGACACAAGCGACACATTCGCGCCCCCTGTGGCAGCGTCCAGGAACAGGTCGAAGGCATGGGGCAGCGCGGGCGGCAAGGCGGTCCACGGCGTCTGGCCGTCCGCGCCCAGCACCGCCTTGTTCTGATAGTACAGCGCGCCGTTGATCACCGTGGCGTGCGCCTCTGTCCCGCTGAGGACCAGCGACACCGGGTTCGCCACATCGTCCCACGCGGCGGCCAGCGTGCCGATGACGCCATTCCGGAAGCGCAGCAAGCCCTCGCCAGTCTCGTCGCAGCCGGGGTAGCGCGCTGTGCCCATACCCAGCGCCGCCGTTACCTCCGTCACGTCGCCCAGCAGCCACATCATAATGTCCAGGGCGTGCGCGCCCAGATCGCCAAACGCCCCGACGCCTGCCTGGTCCAGGTCGGCCATCCAGCGCCACTCCGTGTCGAACCAACCGCCGAGCGCGCCCGCGTGGCAGTTGGACATCCGCAGCCGCGTCACCTGGCCGAACGCCCCGCGCTGTAGCTCCGCGCGCAGGAACAGGTGAATCGGATCGCTACGCATGAAGTAGCCGGTCTGGAAAATGACCCCCGCTCGCGTAATGCTATCGGCCATGCGATACGCCTCAGCGGCGCGCGTTGCCAGCGGCTTCTCGACAAATATGGCCTTCCCGGCCGCGGCAGCCCCCGTGACCAGCGGCTCGTGGCGGTCGGTCTCGGAGCCAATGATGACCCCTTGAATCGCCTCGTCAGCCCAGACCGCATCAAGGTCGGGCGTCACCTCGGCATGCAGCGACTCAGCGCGGCGACTCGCCCGCTCCGCATCGTGATCCCAGACGCGAGTCACGCGCACGTCGGAGCGCGCCTGAACGCGCTTGATGAAGTTGGGGACGTGAATATGCGCGCCGCCCACCAGGGCAAGATTCACCATAGCTTGTAGTCCTTTCAGTCAACAAGAAAGAACAGAGAGCGTACGGGCGGCGCTCTCTGCTCAAGGTCGCGGCGACTCGTCTATTCGGACCGGATAGCCTCGGCGATTTGTAGCCGACCCAGGCGAATGGCAGGGTAGACACTCGCCAGTAAGGCAGCGACGACAGCAACAGCGAAGGCCTCAACGAACAGGCGGGGTTGGACCTGGAACTGGAGCGTCCAGCCAAAGGAACGCAGGTTGATGATATACACCAGAATCAGCGCCAACGCCAGTCCGGTCGGCAAGGACAACAGGCCGGCCATACCGCCCATCAACCCACTTTCCAGCATCGTCAACCCCCACATCTCCCGCAGACTCATGCCCGTCGCCCGCAGCGTGCCCAGTTCCCGCGTGCGCTCCAGTTGCAGCGCCATCAGCGCGCTCAGCACGCCGATGAAGGCGACCACCACAGCCAGTAGTTGTAGCGCCTGGGTGATGGCAAAGGTGCGGTCGAATACCTCTAGCGCGGCGCGGCGCAGGCCCGCGTTGCCCGTGATCACCAGGTCACGGCCGACATAGCGCTCGCGGAGTTGCGCGGTCACATCATCCGCGCTCGCACCCGGCGCGACATAGCCCGCCACCGACGAGACCGCCATGTCGTCGAACCATTCCCGATAGCGGTCCAGCGCGATCTGGATGGTCCCCCGGTCCGACGCATAGTCGTAGTAGATACCCACGATGGGCAGCGTCGCCTCACCCCGTACCGTGCGCAGCGTCACCTGGGCGCGCGCCTGCTCCTCGACCGACAGGCCCGGTGTCATCACCATCAGGTCGTGGCGGTAAGCATACGGCTCCGACACCAGCGCCGCCCCCGCCTGCACCTGCGCCCACACCTCTTCTGGCGTGCCCGCCTGAGCCTTGTAGGTCCGTCCATCGCGCGGCCGGTAGCTACGTAACGCCAGCAAATTACTCGACCCGCGATCAGTATCCACCGTCGTGCTGCGCGCCAGCTCGACAGCCATCACGCCGGGTGTCTCCGCCAATTCGTCGGCCAGCGCCGGATCGAGCGCCGCCGAGGCCCGCGTCGCGGTCAGGCTTGGCGTGCTGATATACACATCGGCGCGCAGCGTCATGCTCAGCCAGCTATCCACTGTCTGGCGAAACGAGCCAATCATGATACCGACGCCAATCGTGACCGAGACAGCCACCATCAGGGCAGCAATAGCCACCGAGGTGCGGCTCAGCGCGCGAGTCACGGTGCGCGGAGCCATCCGTCCCAGCGGCCCCGCCAGCACACCCGTAACGGGCGTCACAGCCGCCATCACAGCGACCGTCGCTAACGGCGTCAAGGCGGCCGCCCCCAGCACCACCAGGAATACCCCGCCGAAGCCAGCCACCAGCTGCCGCCCGCCCACCGCCAACGTCAACCCGGCCGCGAGCAACAGCCCCACGCCCACCGCCGTCGTCCACGGCATGGCGCGACGGATGCGCGCCTCGACGTTCGAGCGCGACATGGCGCTGCGGGGCGCGACCAGCGTCGCCTCCAGGGCAGGCGCAACGGTCGCCAGGAGAGCGGCCCCGACACCCAACGCCAGCCCCTTGACCAGGCTGAGCGGGTCAACCGTTACATCCTGAACTGACACGACGAAGTACAGGTCCCTGATGGTCTGCGTGACGAGTCGCACCGCCCCACGCCCCAACACAATACCCAACCCCAGGCCCAGCAGCCCGCCCAACAGGCCCAGGGCCACAGCCTCTAGCAGCACCAGCGTCGCCACCTCGCCCCGCGTCACACCCAGGGCGCGCAGCGTGCCTAGCATGGCGCGCCGCTGGATGACCGAGAACGTCATGGTGTTGTAGATGAGGAACATGCCGACGACCAGGGCCAGCAGGCTCAGCGCGGTCAGGTTCAGCGCAAAAGCCGACGTCAACTGCTCGACCGTCTGGTTGCGCAGTTCCGATCGCTCGACGCGCGCATCCGGCGGCAGCGACGCCTGCACCGCCACCAGCGCCGCCTGCCCGGCCGGTGTGGCCGTGTCGATAATCAGGTCAATGTGGCTAAGCTTGCCGACCATGTCCAGCGTCTCTTGCGCTGTGCTGATGTCGCTCAACAGCAGGTTGTCCAGGGCGCGACGACTCACATCGTCGGCCGGCCGCAACAGCCCTACCAGGCGCAGCGGCTTGCGCTGGTCGGCCACCCGCACCGTGAGCGTATCGCCCGGTGCCAGTCCGCGCGCCGCCGCCAGCCCCTCGCTCATCAGAATCGCGCCCGGTTCGGTCAGGAAGGCGGTGAGGTCGCCCGTCGCGGCCGTGCCCTGGGTCGTCACGTAGCTGCGGAAAGGCGCTTCCGCGAAAGGGTCCACCCCCAGCAGGCGCAGCGCCTGCCCACCATCCAGCGGCGCAACGTAGCCCTCGACCACCGGCGCACTCTCTCGCAACCCCTGCTCCAGCCGCAGCGCGCGATACACAGCCTCGTCCAGACCCGTTGGCCCCCCCACGATCTGGTGGGTTGCCCTGCCCGAAACCGCCTCGGTAGCCAGCATGAACGCTCGCTGCGCGCTGCCATTCGCCAGGTCGATGGCGACGACAACCGCAACGCCCAGCGCGATGCCTAGAATCGCCAGTCCCGTCTGCCATAGCCGTCGCCGCCAGTAGCGCAGCCCAACCTTGAACAGGCTCGTATTCATGACGGCGTCTCGGGCGTCGCCAGGCGCGCCGCCTCGCCCGTCGGCGGCCAGGTGTCGTCGTCCTCCACCAGCTTGCCGTGGCGCACCCGCAGCACCCGGTCGGCGACGCCGACCACGTCCTGACTGTGGGTCGCCATGAGCAGACTCTTGCCCACCTCCCGCGTCAGCTCATCGAGCAACGCCAGAATCTGCCGCCCCGTCTCCTCGTCCAGGTTGCCAGTCGGCTCGTCGGCCAGCACCAACAGCGGGTCATGGGCCAGGGCGCGAGCAATCGCGACACGCTGTTGCTCGCCGCCCGACAGACGGTCGGGGTATGCGCCGCGACGGTCGGCCAGCCCCACCCGCTCCAGCAGGTAGAGGCCACGCTCCCGCGCCACCCCGCCCAGTCGGGCCAGTTCCACCGGCAGCAAAACATTCTCTTCCACAGTCAGGGTGGGAATGAGATTGAAGAATTGGAACACGAAACCGATATTCTGGCGCCGAAACAGGGTACGGTCGCGCTCGCGCAGCCGCGTGATAGGGACGCCGTTGACCCAGATGTCGCCGCTCGTCGGCGCGTCGATACCGCTCACCAGGTTGAGCAGTGTGCTCTTGCCCGAGCCGCTCTTACCCAACAGCACCACAAACTCGCCGGCGAGAAACTCCCCCGACACGCGGTCCAGGACCAGATGCGCCTGCCCCCCCTCCTCGTATGCCTTAACCACCTCATCCAGCCGTATAATGGGTGTCACGCTTCCCTCGAATGGCCTTCATATTCTTGTTGAGCCTCTCACTAGCATCGCACTTACGCCCCCAGCGCCGCCCCCTTCATATACCGCCGCCGATACTCTAGCACCAGGACCAGCGCCGCAATCTCGACCAGGGTCAACCCCATCGCCTGGAACAGGTCGAAATAGTAAATCATCAGATTCACGACCGTCAGCGACAACAACAGCGCCAGCATGGCCGCCCGCGTACCCCGCCCCTCGTTGCGCCGCACGAAGTCGTAACTCGCCAGGATGTAGAGCAGCCCCACACCCGTGGCCACCGCGACGAACAGTAACAAGGCCACAGGGTTGGTCAGGACGTATTGCTGGGGCCCACTCTCGAAAGGCAGCGAGAAATCACCCAGGTCGCTTGCCACAAGGGCCCCCAGATTGACCAGACTGGCGATGTGCAGCAGCGCCAACGTCAGAAGCGCTGCCACCAGCAGGCCCCGCAGGCTGCGCCGCCCGATCCGCTGCTGAGCGCGGTCACGGGCCGTCACCAGCGCCTGCTCCAGGCTCGACGGATTCGGGTCGGCCAGGTGCAACTCCTCGGCGCGCACAAAATCGAGCAGCTCGGTCGCCAGCCGATACACATTGCGGTCAGCCGTCTCCTGCCGCACCCCATCCAGAGACATCTCCAAAGCCTTCTTTTCGTCGGCGTCGAGATCGTGATCCAGCACCTCTTTCATCAGGTCCAGGACGCGATACAGCTCGGCGCGCGGCGTCGATGGCGGTGGCCGCCGCGTCACCATGTAGAGCCAGGCCACGATCAGGAAAACCGCGTAAATGATGGGCGCAGCGATAGGGATGAAGTAGTCATTGCTGGCCGTGATAAACTTGCCCACCTCGTCAATGAACAGCCCGACCCCGATACCCCACAGGATGGACGACACCGTAAGCGTCCACTGGTTCGAGAACAGCAGCACCACCAGCGCGCCCGCAAAGAGCAGCAACCCGCCCCACAGCACGTGGGCCACGTGGATCGCGCTCTCGCCACCAATCTTGGGATAGCCAGTCAGTTCCAGGAAGACGCGCGTCACCATGACCGACACGCCAAAACTGACGAGCAGGTACAGCAGGTAGCGCGACGCATTGAAACGCCGCACGGGCCGACGGTCGGCGCGCACCAGGCGTGGGCGACGTTTGGCAGGCAGTGTCATGTCATCTTCCCATAGCGCATAGACTCGGGCCTCTGAAGGAGCGGCGCGGGCCAGGCTTCATTCTAAGCGCGTTCCCCACGGCGTGCAATCAGCTGCGGGCACGAAGGAAATGTGAAAACTGCCGCAACAAACCACCGGCTGGCCAGGGTTCTTTCAAAGTCGGGCGGCAGGGCAGGCGCCAATGAGGACGAAGGCCTTGACGACCGATGAGCCATAGTGGCGTAGGGCGGCGGCGATGGAAGACCAGCCCTGGGCGCGCAAGAGGGCCAGGAGCGCATTGCGCAGCGAGGCCAGCACTTCGGGGGCATGACCGACATGGACCTGGCCGTTGTCTTCTCCCAGGGTCACATCGCGCACATAGTGGGAGCGGTTCTCAATGGTCCAATGCGCCCGCCACAGCTGCTCCAACTGCTGGGGCGTGGCTTCGGCCGCCGTCAGACTGGTCACGCCATAGGTGGTCTCGACACTGGTCTGGCCCGTCTTGAGGTTGTGGCGGCGACAGGTGCGACGCAGGACTTGAGCGGCGTGGGGCCAGGGCAGGTCAGGGGCGATATCGGCCCGACTGAGGAGGGTTCGAACCTCCACGCGGCCATGGCCTTTGTCGCAGGTCTGTGCCTGGCGCACCGGGAGCGGCCCGTCACAGGGGAGCCAGGCCAGCGAGGCGGGTGGGTCGAACCACAGCGTCAGGTGCTCGTAGAGGTCGCGATGGTTGCGCTTGATGAGCATCAGATAGTGGCCCTGCTGGTCGATGATCTGCTGGGCCAAGGGGCGATGGCTCAACCCAGCGTCGAAGGTCGTGACAGTGCCCTGTAAGTCATGCCTGGCCAGCAGGGTAGGGGTGGCCGTCTGTTCGCCGCGTCGCGACGCCACTCGAACTTGGCGGAGGGTGACCCCATCGCCATGGCGGACCAGGCTCACCAGTTGCACCGTCTGTCCATGGGCGCTGGCGCCCCGCACCACCTTGCCATCCACCGCTTGGCCCTGCACGATCTGACCCGTTGCCAGCGTCAAGCACCCCACCGTCGGGTCCAGACGCGCTAAGGTGGCGTTGTAGAGGCCCAGACAGCGGTCCAAGGCCTCCCCATCGACGTGCTGGACCGCCCGATACAAGGTCGAGGCACTCGGCACGCGCTTCACCTCCAGCCCCAGCAGGTCGATGATCGCCTCAGCGTGCAGGGCGGCCCAGTGGGCCATGCCCCACACGCTCTGCTGGCCGCTGGCTAAGGCGGCGGCGATTAACGTCAGCAATAGAGGCCAGGGGTAGCGCTGACCGCGGCGGTGACGAGGATCGGGCACGGCCTGCAAGGCCGCGTAGAGTGTGCTATACTGGGGCTTGTCCATGAGATGCAGCCTCCGCTGTGGTAGGTGGTGGCATTGTATCTCATGGACCCTCCTTTGGCGACCCCCGTCCTCTTCTACGCCCTCGTCCTCTGTTCCCTACCCGACTTTGAAAGAACCCTGGGCATGAGACCCCCGGTAGAGACGCGGCACGTGGCGTCCCTACCGGGGGCGCTGCCGATAGTGGTACTCGTACAGCGGCGCGAAACCGGCGCCCTCGTACAGCGCGCGGGCCGCCGCGTTGGCGCGCACGACCTGGAGGTAGGCCTGCGTTGCGCCTTCGCCACACGCCCAGGCAGCCAGCGCGCCCAGGACCGACGCCCCCACGCCCCTCCGCCGGGCGGCCGGGGCCGTTCCCATGCAGAAGACACCCAGCCAGCCACGCTCCACGACGCCCAGGCCTACGCCGACGGCCTCACCGTCCAGCCGCGCCAGCGCATACCCGACGCGCGGCCCGATGCGGCGCAAGATGCCGCGCCGGACAGCAAGCGCGTGCTCACTGACATCCTCCACGGCCCGGTACACCGCCAGCCAGTCGGCGCTGAGCCTGTCGGCCAGGTCGATGCGCACATCCGGACGGGGCAAGGTCGCGGCGACCACCTCGGCCAACGCCGCCGTCTCAACCAGGGTGAACGAGTGGGTCGTGTAGCCGCGCGCGGCCAGCACGGTGTCCAGGTCGGCCGGACGCGCGGCGGGCGTGATCTGGTAGCACGGCGGGATGCCGTGGCCGGCGTAGAAGTCCTCCACCAGATCGAGCCGCTCGGCCAGGGGAACATGCCCGCCGTCGGCGTTGGGCCAGACCGAATTAGCGCGCGACGTGACGCCGTCGGCGAAGCGCAGCCGCCAGCCGTCCAGCGTCTGGTTCACTTCGGCGGGCCAGGCGTTCGCGGCGAGTTCCTCGATCAGGTGGACACGTTCCAGGTTCATGCGCCGGCGACCGAGGCGCGGGTGGCGGAGGCCAGATAGGCCCGCGCCTGCTCGCGGTCGAGTTGCCAGACGGCCTCGGCGATGGCAGGGCGAAAGCCCATTTGATAGTTGATGCTGAGCATGGGCGCATTGGCATCGGCGTTGCCCGTCCGAATCGACTTGACGTAGGGCATCTGCTCGGCGACCTTGAGAACCATCGCTGCCTTGAGCCAGCGCCCCAGTCCCAGGTTGCGATGCTCACGCAGCACGCCAGTCCCACCCTGGTAGAGGCGGTGGGGGTTGTGCGGATCGATGACCACCTCGGTCCAGCCGACGACACGCCCCGCCTGCGGCTCGCGGGCAAACACACTCCAGATATTCTCGCCCCGTCCCAGAATCGACTCCTCCCAGGCGCGCACGGTGTCGGCCGTATGGATGTCGTCTTCAACCTGAAGCTCACCTCGCGGCGCATCGTTCAGCGAGCCGACGACGGCAGCGATGTCAGGCAGATCAGGCTCGGGGAACCAGCCCTCGACGAAGTCCAGCCGGTAGCCCGCCGCACGCTCCTGGGCGCGTGCGACCCACGAGCGCATCTGGTCGAGGTCCAGGCCGGCCATGTCCAGCACGTTCTCGGAGGTCTCTAGCGCCTTGTGAGCGCCGACGGTGCGCATGAACGCCTCGCCAGCCGGCACGATGCTCTGCGTCCAGGTTCGCAGCAGGCTGCGGTTGGCGGCCTGTGCTGCATCGACGATGGGTTGGAGCATGGCAGTAGCGAGACCGTGCCGCCGCCGGTCGGGCGCGACGTAGACCCAGACATCTGCCAGATGCTGATTCTCGGCCGTGATGTAGGTCTGCAGAGACCCCCGCGCCGAGGCCGTCTCGCCCGCGTCATCTCAGGCCAGCCAGCGCTGGGCGCGGAGGAAAGACGGCTCATTGAGCCAGCGGTCGCGTAACTGCTCCAGGCCTAGCGGCGTATCGTCCGGATTGAACTCCGCCGAGTTCTGCCGCTCCAGCGCGAAAACGGCTTCCCACTCGGGGTCACTCGCCGCCTGCGGATTAAACGCCTTGATATGCATCGCAACTCCTGTGCGTCTCTACGCGAGAACGGGATCGAGCGCTTCGGCGGCCAGCGGCTGGGCGGCCTTCGCGGCCAGGTAGGCCTGCGCCTGCCTCACCTCGAGCTGCCAGAACGTCCAGGACCGATAGAACTTGAAGCCCAGCTCGTGGTTGATGCGCAGCATGGGCGCGTTGCTGTCGGCGTTACCGGTGCTCACCCACTCGACGCCGGGGCGCTCGCGTAGCACCTTCGCCAGCATCGCCGCCTTGAGCCAGCGGCCCAGGCCGTGGCCCCGGTAGCGGGGCAAGACGACGGTCCAGGCCTGGTCCACACCCTGCGGCTGAGAGGCGTTCCAGTACACTTCAGTGAACCCGGCGATCTCGCCGCTCGCCGCGTGGCGTGCGATCATCGTCCAGCGTTCCTCGCCGCGCGCCAGAGAGGCCGCCTCTATCTCGCGCAGTAACTGCGGCGAGCGGCGCTCGTCCTCGGCGTCCAGGTCGCCGCGCGGGGCGTCGTTGGCCGCGTCATACAGGGCCGAGATGCCATTCAGCCAGTCGTTGGGGTAAGGGCCCGCCAACTCTTCCAGGGCAAAGTCCGGCGCTGCTGTCTCACCCGCCTCAAGCCAGCGGCGCAGTAGATTGCGGTCGATGTCGGCCATAGCCAGGACATTGGTCGAGGAGGTCAGGACTGGCTTGCCGCCCAAGCGGCGCATAAACGCCGCGCCCGCCGGCGTGACGCTGCCCGTGACTCCCTTCAGCAGATGGATGCCGTGGCGGCAAGCCACATTCACGATGGGAGCCAGTAGCCAGCGGGCGATACCCTGCCGCCGCCAATCCGGCAGCACGTCGATAGTTGCCTCCATCAGGTGGTTGTTGCGACCGCTGCGGCTAATCCACATGGCGGCCAGACCGACAATGTTGTTCCTAGCATTCCACATGGCGAAGCGGCGAGACTGCCACAGCGGAGGCTCGTGCCGGGTATCGCGGGCGAATTGCTCGAAGGAAGGGTGAGGCTTGTCGCCCCAGAACTCGGCGTGGATCGTGGCGTCGAAGTGGTGGAGGGCTTCCCAATCCTTCATCGTCGCGGTCTTCAAGTCAAAGGGGCGAAGGTACATGGTGTGAACTCCTGTGAGCCATGACCGAGGACGAAGGACCAAGGACCAATAGGCCCGACGATACCGTGAAACAATCCCCTCGGTCCTTGGTCCTTCGTCTTTGGTCATCTGTCAGACAAGCCCGCCTTACCAGGCAACGGCGGGCATGACCTGCCTTTCGGCCAGGGCACGGGCGACCTGCTCGGTCTCAACCTCCCAGACATAGAAGGCCTTGTAGGGCTTGAAGCCCATCTCGTAATTAATCTTCAGCATCGGCGCGTTGGTGTCGGCGTTGCCGGTGCGGATGACCCGCACGCTGGGCCGCTCGCGTAGCACCTTCTCCAACATGGTCGCCTTCAGCCAGCGACCCAGGCCCTGGCCGCGGAACTTGGGCTTGACGCCGGTGCCCCACTGCTGGAGAATGTCGGGGCGGTAGGGGTTCCATACCACCTCGGTGAAGCCCGCCAGTTCGCCGCTCGCTATATGGCGCACGTGCATGCGCCAACGCTCCAGGCCGCGCTTCACCATCGTCTCTTCCCACTGACGTATGTGCTCAACCTTGAAGTCCTCGTCTTCGACGTCCAGGCTACCACGGGGCGCATCGTTCATGACGCGGAACAGGTCCGAGATGGCCTGGATGTCGGCCTCGGGGTACGACCCTTCGATGCATTCCAGGGTGAAGCCCTGCGCCTGTGCCTCGCCACGCTCGACCCACTGGCGCATCAGGGCACGGTCAACGTCAGCGATGACGAGTTGGTTGGTGTGCGTCTCCAGGCCCTGCCTGGCGCCTAGCGCGGTGAGAAAGGCCGTCGCGCCCGCGTGATTGGCATCCGACCAGGTGTGGAGCAAGCGGCGGTTACGTGCCCTCGCCTCCTCGATGGCCCTGCCCAGCAACTCAGTTGCGACACCCTGGCGGCGATATTCCGGCAAGACGCCGATGAAGAACTCACCCAGATGTTGGTTCTCCTCCGTGCGCCACGTCTCGAAGTCGGTGTGGGCGATCATGTGCTTGCCAGTGCCATCCCAGACAACCCAACTGCGGATGTCGATCATGGGCGGGATGTTGCGCAGCCAACTCAGCGTATCTGCGAGCGGCAGCGGGTCATCGTCGGGCCAGGTCTCGGCGTGCAGGCGGCTACGCAGGGCGTGGAATGTCTCTAGCTGTGCATCGTTGGCCGTCTTCAGATCAAAGTCTTGAATCCTCATCGTCGTGTCCTTCCTACAGCATCATGGGGACGGCCTGCCCATGCAGGGCCAGGGCCTTTTCCAGGTCGTCGATGGTGGCCTGATACATCATCCAGCTCTTGGCGGGCTTGAAGCCCAGTTCGTGGTTGATTCTCAGCATCGGCGCGTTGGCGTCGGCGTTGCCGGTGCGGATGAACCGCACGCTGGGCCGCTCGCGCAGCACCTTCTCCAACATGGTCGCCTTCAGCCAGCGGCCCAGACCCTTGTTACGATACTCGCGCAGCACCCCTGTGCCAGCCTGCCACAGGCGATCCGGCTCAAAGGGATTCCAGCGCACCGTGCTGTAACCCGCCAGTCGCCCCGTTGCCTCATCGCGCACCCAGGCAATCCACTGCTCGAAGCGGCGCGTCCGTAGCGCCCTCTCCCAGTCGCGCAACTGCTGAACGGTGAAGGTCTCGTGCTCGATAGCCAGGTCGCCGCGCGGCTCGTCGTTGGATGACCATTCCAGCAGGTAGCGGAAGCTCTCGATATCCTCATCGGGACAGCCGTGCTCCCAGATGCCCACGCTGAAGCCCCCGGCGCGCTCGTGGGCGCGCTGAATCCACTGACGAAGCATCGCCCGGTTCACATCGGCGATGTTCAACTGGTTGGTCTTGCTGGCCAGACCGGGCGTCGCGCCCAGCGCCTCGGCAAAGGCCGCGCCGGCCGGTACGGCTGCATCCGCCTCCCCCATCAACATCGCCCGCCCGTTCTGGCGAGCGATGGGCAGCGCCTCAGCCAGCAAGCGCGAGGCCAGACCCTGACGGCGATAGGCGGGCAATACCCCCAGGGTGGTCCAACCCATGTGCTGGTTGGTCTCGGCCTGTTCCATCCACAGCCCCACCCAGCCCACGACGCGCTCGGCGCCCTCACGGGCCAGCCAGATGTAGGCCAGTTCCTGCGGCGTCCGCACCGTCATATCCAGCCGCGTCTTCTCGACAGGGACAGGCAGGTCTTCAGGCCACTCCTCAGCGCGCAGGGCATTGTGGAAGGCGTTCAAGGCCAGCCAGTCGTTGTCGCTTGTCAGTCCAGGGTCGAATGTCTCAATACGCATGGTAGTCCTCACTTACCCGTTACGCTTCAACTTGCCGGTGCGCTTGGCGTAGCGCTCGCCCCGGCCGAAAATAAACACACCTACCGGGATGGTGATAACCCCGACGACGATCAGCAGCAGAATGATGGGCGTCAAGGCCGCCAGCGACGCGCCTTCCAGTAAGGCGGCCCGCATGCCGATCAAGGTATAGGTCGCGGGTGACAGCCGCGAGATCGTCTGCATCCACTCCGGCAGTACCGTGATGGGATAGTAGATGCCCGACGCCAGCAGGAACACCGCCTGGGCGAAGTTGGTCATCTGCGCGCCGCGCTCTGGGTAGAGCATGGGCAACACAGCGGCGATGATCCCGACGCCGATGAAGGACAGGCTACCTGCCATCAGCACCGCCGTTGCGCCGTAGAAATTGGCGTGGCTCAGGTCGATGTGGAAAAACAGCGCCACCGCCAACAGGATCAGCCCCGCCTGCATCAGGCCGTACACCACCGAGAAGATGGTCTGGCCGACCATGTGGGTCAGGCGGCTGACCGGAGCCATAAAGGTGTACTCGATGGTCCCTTCCCAGCGCTCCCACATGATCATCTCGCTCAGCGAGTCGAAGACAATGGACAGGTAACGCCACACCACCGTACCGATCAGCAGGTACATGACCAGGAATTCGGTGTCCACGGTCTGGCCGGTGAGGGCGCCCATGCCCGCGCCGATGTAGGTCACGGCCAGGGCGTTGGCGATGCCGTACATGATCCACACGGCTTCCCAACCCCAGTAGCGCTTGACCAGGTTGAAGTTGCGTTCCACGAACGCGTATGAGGCGCGTACCTCAGCCGTGACAGAGTTTAGGGTCATAGTTCGTTCATAGCCTCCAGATCGCGGCCGGGCCGCAACTCAATTTCGTAGACAGCGAACTCACGGCTGACATGCATGCCGGCGCGCTCGTAGAGGTGGGTCGCGCCTGTCGGGCTGGCCGCGTCAACCCCGAGGCCAACCCTGCGCGTACCGCGGCGGTAGAACTCACCGAAGGCCTGCAACAGTAAGGCGTTACCGAGGCCGCGCCGCCGCCAGGGCCGACGCACCCCCAGCGCGTGCACCCAGCCATCGCCCAGCCGATACTCGCAGCGTACAGCGCCCGCTACCTCGCCGCCTGCGAAGGCAATGAACCACAGGCTGGGGTCGAAGTCGGGCTTATCAATGGTGCGCTTGCGCCACGCCTCGAAGCTGTCCGGCAGCATGCCCCAGTGATCGCGGAAGGACTCGCTTATGGCGGTGAATGCAGCTAGCTCGTCCTGGCCGACCACCAGGCTACGCGCCTCGATGCCAGTCGGCCATAGCGGGGCCGGCGGAGGCGTGTCCAGGTCGATCTCCATGCGCCAGAAGTGGCGCACCAACTGATACCCGTGACTCTCCAGCAGCCGCCGCGCCTGGGCGTCGTGGGCGTTAGTTGAGTTGCGTAATACGACACGGGCGTCGGGCGGCGCCAGGGGGACATGCTCCCTGGCGCGCGTCTCCATCAGTTCTTGCAGGCGCGTGCCGATACCCTGGCCCCACGCGTCGGGGTGAACATAGCCATCCGCGTACACGCGGACGTGATATTTGTGAAACACCGCCCCGTAGCCAACGACCCCGCCATCAGCGGCGACGAAGACCCAGGCATCGCGGGCCAGGTCCAGTTCGTCCCACTCATCGCGTAGATCGTCGAGGCTCAAGTCCACGATTCCAAAGTCGGCGATGTCGCAGGCAACAATCAGGTCGTAGACGGCCGGCAAGTCGTCTGGCGTCGGGGCACGCAGGGTAAGGCTCGCCGGGTCAATCAGTACACTGCTCATGCGTGGCTCCTCATCGGTAGCTTGTCGGGCGCCGTCTCAGACGGCCACCTCGTCATCTTCAGTCAGCATCTTGCCCGTCAGGGCCATGAAGACATCTTCCAGGGTTGGCTCATGGCCGTTACGGGCCACCAGCGCCTTCAGCCCGGCCGGAGTATCGAGGGCAACGATCTTGCCGCCCTCGATGATGGCGATGCGCTCGCACAGCGCCTCAGCCTCATCCATGTCGTGGGTGGTCAGCACCACCGTGGCGTCGTGGGCGTCACGCACTTCCTTGACGAAGGCCTGCACCTCGCGCTTGGAGCGCGGGTCGAGTCCTGTCGTCGGCTCGTCCAGCAGTAGCAGCGTGGGCGACGATAGGAAGGCGCGCGCGATGGCGACCTTCTGCTGCATGCCGCGCGACATCTCCTCGACTGGCGCGTAGACGGCCTTGCCTTCCAACCCCAGCCGCTTCAGGATAGCGACGCTCTGCTCCCGGATGGTGGCGCCGTCTCGGCCGTATAGTCGGCCAGCGTACAGCAGGTTCTCCATCGGGCTAAGCTTCTTGAAGAAGGCCGCCTCGACAGAGACTCGATTGATGATACGCCTGACCTCGCGCTCATCGCGCTCAACGTCATAACCGAACACTGTAATCTGACCCCCATCTGGAATGAGCAGGGTCGAGATGAGACGAATCAGGGTCGACTTGCCCGACCCATTGGGGCCGAGGATACCGAAGATTTCGCCGCGTCGGACGGCGAAGCTGACATGATCGACAGCCCGTACCTGGCTCGTCGCAACGGGGGCTTTGCCGCGCACGCGCTGCCACCAACTGCCAGCCTGCTGGCCGTCAAACGCCTTGACGACCTCATGCACCTCCAGAGCCACTGGGCCGGCCGGCCTGGCGGCCAGAACAGCCTGGCTCAGGGGAAGCGGTCTCGTTTGCACCATGCGTGTGTCCTCCTGCGCTAGGGCAGATGGTTATCCGGGATGATTCGGGATGCAGGCATAAAAAGGCCGTGGCGCCAGACAGGCGGCCCACGGCAGACCCAAGAGGTCAACAGGCATGATAAAGCCGTGGGCGTGTAGCGCGCCCACGGTGGATAGGTCAAGACCTAATGGTGAACAGGCGCACTACGGCTATGGAACTTGAGACCGCCAGCCTTGCGTGCAACAGGGCCGATCATGGAGCCGTAGCGCATTGCCGTCACCTCCTTCGTCAGTGTTGCCGAGATTGTATCACAGGGACAAGGGGCCTGTCAACAGAAAGTTGACCGTAATCGAGGGGGCGGCTATGCTTTTCCTTCGGAATACCGACCACCCTATCATCCATATGGCTGACCCATGACTGCCCCGCTCGCGACCCAGGACTTCGACTACCAGCTACCTGCCGAGCGCATCGCCCAGACGCCGGTCGAGCCTCGCGACTCGTCGCGGCTGCTGGTGGTGGACCGCGCCACCCACGCGCTGGACCACCATAGTTTCCGCGACCTGCCCGCCTTCCTGCACCCCGGCGACTTGCTCGTCGCCAATGATAGCCGTGTCCGCCCCGCCCGCCTGCGCGCCCGCAAGGCCAGCGGCGGCCAGGTCGAGCTGCTGCTACTCAAGCCCCTGGACGATGTGACGTGGGAGACGCTGGCGCGGGGCCACCGCCTGCGGCCAGGCACGCGGCTGGCGCTGGGGGACGGCGCAGCGACGGCCGAGATCATTGGCGAGACGGACGCGGGCGGGCGGCTGGTCCGCTTCGATGCGCCTATCGAGCCGCTTCTCGACCGCCTGGGCGAGACGCCCTTGCCACCCTATATCCACGAGAAGCTGACCGATCCGGAACGCTACCAGACGGTCTACAGCCGCGTCGTCGGCTCGACGGCGGCCCCCACGGCCGGCCTGCACTTCACACCGCCCCTCATCGCGCAGCTGGCCGACCAGGGCGTGGATTTCGCCTTTGTGACGCTGCATGTAGGCCTGGATACCTTCCGCCCCGTCGAGGTCGCGGATCCCCGCCACCACGTCATGCACAGCGAGTGGGTCGAGTTGAGCGCGGCGACTGCGGAGCGCATCAATGCGACCTGGGCCAGCGGAGGGCGGGTGGTGGCGGTGGGCACGACGGCCGTGCGAGTGCTGGAGTCAGCAGCCCTGGCTGCAGCGGGCATCGACCCCACCTTGCCGCGCGACTTCGCCGCGCTGGCCCCCCCCGCCAAGCGCCCGCCCATTGCAGCCTACGGCGGTTGGACGCGGCTGTTCATCACGCCCGGCTTCACCTTTCGCGCTGTCGATGCGATGATCACCAATTTCCACCTGCCGCGCTCAACGCTGCTGATGCTGGTCGCGGCGTTCATGGGTCGCGATCTGATGTGGGAGGCCTACCACGCCGCCATCGCGGGCGACTACCGCTTCTTCAGCTTCGGCGATGCCATGTTGATTCGCTAGATTTCCCCCTTCTTCCCCTTGACATCCACGCCAACATATCGTAAAATAACGATAATCGGTTTTTGACGATAGAGGCATACCCATGAAGGCAGTGTCCCTCACCGATGATGGCGAACGGCTGGTTGCTATCTTCCGCGCCCTGGGCAACCCGCTACGCATGCAACTCGTGCGCTACATGGCCGACCATCCCCAGTGCATCACCGGCGACCTGGTCCAGTTCAGCAATCTGGCGCAATCCACCGTTAGCGAGCACCTGAGGGTGCTGCGCGAGGCGGGTATTGTGGCGGGCACAGTCGACGGCCCGGCGCGATGCTACTGCCTCAACGAGGATACGCTACGCTGGCTGCGCGCGCAGGTAGCCGAGCTAACGCGAGAGCTTGAGGCGGCCGGCGAATGCTGCTAACGCCGCTATAAGCACGTTCCTGATCAGCGCTGGGAGTGGGGGAAGATTGGGGATCAGGGCCTGGCGAATACCAGCAAGGAGGATCGAGTGTCTGACGTGAACCTGATGGATACGAATGTCGTGCGGGCCGCGGTGCGAGAGCGGTATGCCACCGCTGCGACAGACAGGAGTTGTTGCGGCCCCGCTAAGGCATCATGCTGCGGCGACGCCGCGCCCGCCGACCCTACGTCGGGGACAGTGTATTACAGCGGCGAGGAGCTGGCCGGGCTGGCCGAGGAGGTGGCGACCTTCAGTCTGGGCTGCGGCAACCCCATCGCCTTTGCGCAGCCGCAACCCGGCGAGACGGTGCTGGACCTGGGCAGCGGCGGCGGGCTGGACTGCTTCATCGCGGCGCGGCACGTCGGCCCCCACGGCCACGTCATCGGGGTGGATATGACGCCCGCCATGCTGGCGCGGGCGCGGGACGCCGCCGCGCGCATGGATGTGGGCAACGTGGAGTTTCGCCAGGGGTTCATCGAGGACTTGCCGGTTGCGACCGACAGCGTGAACCTGATTATCTCCAACTGCGTCATCAACCTATCGACGGACAAGGATGCCGTGTTCCGCGAGGCGTTCCGCGTCCTAAAACCCGGCGGGCGGCTGGTTGTCTCAGACATGGTGACGAGCGGCGACCTGCCCGATGACGTGAAACGCAGCCTGGAGCTATGGGCAGGCTGCATCGCGGGCGCGCTGCCCGAGGGTGACTACCTGGCGAAGATGGCGGCGGCTGGCTTCGAACAGGTCGAGCCGCTGGCGCGGTCGAGCTACGGCGACGGCGACGAGAGTGAGGGGTTGTACAGCCTCAAGGTGCGGGCGTACAAGCCCAGGTAACGCTGACGGGCCGTCTTGCTCGCCGCACGAGATTGCATACAATGGGGCGCACCTGCTCGCTCACTGGAGCCGCCGGTGCGCCGGTCTCAGGCGCGCCACGGCCTACACGTCACAAGGGGGCACCGATGGATCACGAGAAGGTTCGCGACATCATTCGGCGCGAGAATGAGGAGATGTGGCATGCTCGCAATCCCCAGGCGTTTCGCGAGACCTCGCATCCGCATCGCGTCTCGCACGATGCGACTCTGGGTGAGGTGGTCGGGCACGATGAGCACGAGGCGGCTCTCGCGATGTTCCACAACGCGTTCACCGACCATCACATGCGAATCGATCATCTAATCGTGGAAGGCAACATGGCGGCGTGCCGTATCACCCACCGCACCAGGCACACTGGCGAGTTCATGGGCATTCCACCGACGGGCAAGGAAGTCAACGTAACGCAGATCTTCATCTCGCGGATCGAAGACGACCATATCGCGGAGCAGTGGTCGCTCTGGGACGGGCTGGGGCTACTACAGCAGATCGGCGCGCTACCCCCTTTGGGTGGGGGATGAGGCGGGACGCTCGCTAGCGCCCACCGCGCACAATCTCCCACAGGCTGGCCGGAGAGGGCGTCGGCGTGGTATCGGGTGTCGGAATGGGGATCGGTGTCGCCTGTTCACCCGCCATCTGGACCTCAGGGAAGAAGAGGCGACTCGGCTGCCCGCCCACCTGAGTATCGGCGGGGCGCGGCGTCGGTGTCACCACTAGCGAGCCGAGGGCGCCCGTCGCTTCAAGCCACGTCAACCACTCGTAGACCGTCAGAGGACTGACGCCCAACTCGCGCGCGCCTAGCTGAATGGCCTGGGCGCGCAAGGCGGGCGGAAGCTTAGCGACCTCACGCAGCCAATCGGTATAGGGACGGGCTGCCTCCAGGGCGGGCAAGGTTGGCGTGGCGGCCGGGGTAGCCGTCGCGACCGGGGTGGGCGTGCGTGTGGCGTAGCTGGCGGGCGACTTGCCTGCATTCTGCGTGCCGAAGCGACCGATGGCCGAGGTATCCAGTAGCTTGAAGCTATCCCACTCGAAGCCGTCCAGGGCAAAGGGAATCTGGGCCAGCACGTAGGAGTCGCGGGCAATCTCGCCCTCCAGCCACAGGTAGTCGCGCACGACATCGTCGACGGCGGCCTTGCCTTGCCAACCGCTCCACGTGCCGGTCTCTGTCAGCAGGAAGGGTTTGTCGTAGCCAGCCGCCAGCGTCGCGGCGCGAATCTTGCGGTAGCGTAGGGCATAGTATTCGCGGTCGGGGCCACTCATGAAGAAGTCGCGCTCGGAGCCGTAGGCGTGGACGCCAATGTAATCGACCAGGGGCAGACTCCTGGCGAACAGGCGCGGGTAGTCGCCCGGCTCTAGCACGCCAACGCCGAAGTTGAAGCCGACGACCTTCCAACCCCACTGGTGCATACGCTGGGCGAAGACGGTCTGGGCCTCGTCGAAGGCGGTCGCCTGCCCGGGCCCCTGAACCTGTGGCTCATTATAGAACGTCCAGG
>CAZJJF010000017.1:15401-21247 GCA_964546245.1 uncultured Anaerolineales bacterium | reverse complement strand
CCCGTAGGGTGAACCCATTATCCCGCTCCTGGCACAAACATACAAGGCGCGAAGACGCGAAGGGAAGCAATTACCAATCCCTAATCTCCATTCTCTAGTCTCTCGATGATGGCCCGCGTCACTTCGCCCGTCGTGGCTGCGCCGCCCAGATCAGGGGTACGGTCGCCTGCCACCAGCGTCGCGGCGACAGCGGCGCGGACGCGCTGAGCGTGGGACGGCTCATCGAGGCGGTCGAGGAGCATGGCCGCCGACAGAATCGCGCCGACGGGGTTGGCGATGCCCCGCCCCGCGATGTCAGGGGCAGAGCCATGCACCGGCTCGAACACAGCAACGTCGGGGCCGAGATTTGCCGACGGGGCGACGCCCAGGCCACCGACCAGCCCGGCGGCGGCGTCGGATAGGATATCACCGAACAGGTTAGTCGTCACGATAACATCGAAGCGGGCAGGGTCCTTGACCAGCCACATGGCCGCTGCGTCCACCAGCATCTCGCCCACGTCAAGCATGGGGTAAGCGGCGGCCACCTCGCGCGCGGTGTCGCGGAACAGGCCGTCGGTAACACCCAGGACGTTGGCCTTGTGGACGATGGTCAGCGCGGCGCGGCGCGGCTCGCGCGCCGATGCCCGGCGCGCCGCCTCGTCGCATGCGGCGCGAGCGATGCGCTCCGACGCGGCGCGGGTGATGACGCGCTCAGCGATGGCGGTATCCCCCTCGCGCCGCTCGCGCCCGCTGTACAGGCCCTCGGTGTTCTCGCGGAAGATGACGAAATCCAGCCCCGGTCGGCTGTCGGGCACAGGCAGCGAGCCGGTGGGCCGCACGTTGGCGTACAGGTCGAAGACGCGGCGCATGGCAAGGATGGGACTGCGGTAGCCCGCGACCTTGCGCAGCGGCGACTGAGTCGCGCCGAACAGAGCCACGCCGCAGCGCCGCACGGCGGCCACCGTCGCGTCAGGCAGGGCGTCCCCCGTGCGCTCGAAGCAGCCCCAGCCAGCGTCGGCAGGGACAAACTCGATGGGCAACCCCGTCGCCGTCAGAACCTGCGCCGCGGCGGGTATCACTTCCTGCCCCACGCCGTCGCCGGGAATGAGGCAGATGGGGATGGGTGTGGTTCTGGTCATGCGTGTCTGCCTACTCTCGTGAAGCGTGAAACGTTAAACGTGTTAAGGTTGGTCGTAGTTCACGTTTCACGCTTCACTCCCCCCACCGCCGCGTCATGTTGACTGCAATCTTGTCCTCGATGGCCTGCGCCAGGTCGACGTCAACCAGATCAGCCAGTTGGAACAGGTACATGGCGACGTCGGCCAGTTCGCCCGCCAGGGCGTCGCGGTCGTAGTCGTCACCCCACTGAAAGTGTTCCAATACCTCGGCGGCTTCCATGGCAACGGACACGGCGATGTTGCGCGGTGTCTGGGCGTAGGGCGAGTCGGTGTCGTACCAGCCGTGGGCGCGGCACATGGCGTGGACCTGGTTGGCGAGGATACGAATGCTCGGTCCGGCGGACTTCCGCACCTTCCAGATCTGCTCGACCGGCCAGCGTTCAACCCACTCTTTCGGCCGCTGGAACGTCGTCTCGTAGCCCTCAGGCGGGGGCGGCTCGATGAGGGCTTCGACGACGAAGCCGTAGGCGTGGAACAGGCGTATCCACTCGCTGTAGGTAGGCGAAAACTGCACCGACTCACGGTCGTCGAGGCGGTAGAGGTCAAAGTAGCTCGTGTGAAGGCAGGTGTCGATGCGATCCGCCTCATCGTCCCGGCACATCATCCATAGCGGCGTGTACGTGCTGAAGGCTAGCACCCCGGCCGGCCGCAGCAGCCGCGCGACCTCGGGCAACGTCTCGCGCGGATCGGCATAGCGCATCGCGCCGTGATCGCAGAAGACGATGTCAAAGCTGGCATCGGGCAGCGGGACCCGCTGGGCTGGAGCATGCACGAGGGGGAAGTCGACGGCCACCTCCGCCATCAGCCGCCGCGCGTGCTCCAACTGCCGGGCCGAGTTGTCCAGGCCCACGGGTCGCGCGCCAAGCTGCGCCAGAGCGATGGACCGCTGCGCCGCTCCGCAGCCTAGCTCTAGGACATCCTTCCCGACCACGTCGCCGAGCAGGCGCAACTCCGCCTCGGGCAGGCCGTAGCCACCCCAGCCCAAAGCCCGCCCCATCAGTTCCGGGCCATGCCGTGCCTGATATTCATCGCTGAAGTCGTCCCAGAAGGCTCGGTTCTTCCGAGCGTCGCTCTCGCCTATCATGCGCCTCGCTCCGTGTGGGGCAGGGAGACCCTGCCCCTACAGGTCTTTCTGACGTCTGACTACTGTCGCCTGACTTTCCAGATATTCTCGGCGGGCCAGCGGCGCGACCAGGCCAGGTTCCAGCCGTAGGTCGTCGTGGCGTCCTCCGGCGGGCGCAACTCGATGAGGTCCTCGACCACCAGGCCATTGGCGCGGAAGAGGCGAATCCAGTCGCCGTAGGTCAGGTTGTAGCTGACGCCCTCGTTGTCGTTATAGGCGCGATGGTCGAAGTAGTCGCTATGCAGGCACGTATCTACATCATCGAGGGCCTCATTAAAGCACGTTTCCCACCAGATGCTACTCATGTTGAAGGCAAGCAGGCCGCCAGGCCGCAGCAGCCGCGCCGCCTCGGGCACAGTGCGGTACGGGTCGGCCCACGACATAGCCCCGTGGTCGCAGAAGACGACGTCGAAGCTGGCGTCGGGCAGTGGAACGCTCTCGGCCGAGGCGTGGATGAGCGGGAAGTCGACGCCCGCCTGGGCCATCAGCCGCCGAGCGTGCTCCAATTGCCGGGCGGAGTTGTCGACGCCGACGGGCCGCGCGCCACGCTGGGCGAGGAAGATGGACCACTGGGCCGCGCCGCAGCCAAACTCCAGCACATCCTTGCCCGCCACGTCGCCCAGAACCTGCAACTCGCTTTCTGGCAAGGCCCACACGCCCCACGCCAGCGGCTTGTCGTTGAGTTGTGGCGCGTGTTGCGCCTGGTACTCGTCGCTGATTCTGTCCCAATAGCGCCGATTCTTCGCCGCCCCCTCGGAAAGCATCCGTCCTCCCTGAGATTCAGACTCTTCTCGCCGTTTCCTAACGCGAAGCCGCCAAGGCGCGAAGCCGCGAAGTCCCAAACGTTTTCACTTCGTGCCTTCGTGGCTTCGCGGCTTCGTGCTCCCATCGTCCAGACATTACAGAGGCCTTGGTAGGCCACCGGGGCCGAGCATGAGGGAGGCGGCGATGGCCCACATGAGACAGCCGACCAGCGTGTCCAACACGCGCCACGTGACGGGGCGGCGAAACAGGGGCGCGAGGCGCGCCGCGCCAAAGGCCAGGGCAAAGAACCACGTGAACGACGCCAGCATTGCTCCCACGGCAAACAGGGGCCGCTGCCCGGCCGGGTACTGCGCGCCCGCGCCCCCGATGAGCACTACCGTGTCCAGAATGGCGTGGGGGTTGAGCAGGCTGACGCCCAGCACCCCCAGCACGGTCGCCCCAAGTGACGCAACAACCGTGCCGTCGGCCGCGTCCAGGGCGTTGGCCTTGAACGCCGAACGGAAGGAGCGGAAGCCATACCAAAGCAAGAAGATGGCTCCTGCCCACGCCGCGCCCATGCCCAGCCAGGGAACCTGACCGATGACTGCCCCCACACCACCCACGCCCAGGCTTATGAGCAGCGCATCGCACGACGCTGCCGTCAGCCAGCAGGCTGCGACATGGTTGCGCTTCAACCCCTGTTGCAGAACGAAGGCGTTCTGCGCCCCGATGGCGATGATGAGGGCCGCGCTCAGCGCGAAGCCCTGAATGATGGGCAGCAGGCTGTCGGGCATGGACGGCTAACTCGGCGGTTGGGCCAGGCGGGCCTTGAGCATGGGAATCAGGCCGCCGGCGGCGATGATGGCCTGCGCGCTGGGCGACAGGGGCGGGAACCCAATCTCGCCCGCCGTGCAGCGCACCACGTGGCGGTCCACGTCGATCTCGACTGTCTCGCCGTGCTGGATGGCAGCCACGGCGGGCGGACAGACGATGGGCAGCAGGCCATTGTTGACCGCGTTACGAAAGTAGATGCGTGCAATCGACCCCGCGACGAGCGCTGTCACCCCCGCCGCCCGCAGCGAGACGACCGCCTGCTCGCGGGAGCTGCCATTGCCCCAGTTCTTGCCGCCCACCACGATGTCGCCCGGCTGGACCTGGCTCGCGAAGGTAGGGTCCAGGTCTTCCAGGGCGTGCTTCGCCATCTCGGCTGGATCGTTGATGGTGTAAGTGTACTTGCCGGGGAAGATGACGTCGGTGTTCACGTCGTCGCCATACTTCCATACCCTGCCACGGAGTATCATGCGTTACCCCCAAAGCTCGCGGCGGATGGCCACATCCGCCGCCCGACCCCCGCTAGATGTGACCATCCAGCGCGAGCAATAGCCGCCTAACCTGCCATCACCTCGCGCGGATCCACAATATAGCCCGCGACGGCCGTCGCAGCGACGACGGCGGGGTTTGCCAGGTAGACCTCGGTGTCGCGCGTCCCCATGCGCCCCTGGAAGTTGCGGTTGGCGCTGCTGATGGTGACCTCGTTGGGCGCGGGGATGCCCATGTGGTTGCCCATGCAGGGGCCGCAGCCCGGCGTGCCAATGGCCGCGCCCGCCGCCAGCAGTGTCTCGATGTAGCCCGCCCGCAGCGCGGCCATGTACACCTCGCTCGACGCGGGGATGACAATGAAGCGCGTCCCCGCTGCCACCGCGCGCCCGCGCACCACCTCGGCCGCCGCCGCCAGGTCCTCCAGCCGGCCGTTGGTGCACGTGCCCAGGAAGGCTTGCTGTACGCGCACGCCGCGCACCTCCGATACTGGCTTGACCTTGTCGACACGGTGGGGCAGGGCAATCATCGGCTCTAGCTGACTAACGTCATAGTGATACTCGGCCAGGTAGATGGCGTCGGGATCGGGGTAGAGGGCGCGGGCGCGAATCTCGGCGCGCACATCCTCCATCGGCCGCCCCTCGCGTCGCGCCCGCCGCGGCGCAAGCCAGTCGAACAGGGTGTCATCAGGGGCAAGGTAGGCGTTCTTCGCGCCGAACTCAGCCATCATGTTGGGGATGACCGGGCGGCTGTCGATGGACAGGCCAGACACCGCCGGGCCGTCGAACTCGATGGACAGGTAGATGCCGCCGTCGGCGCCCTGGTCGCCGATGAGGCGCAGACAAAAGTCCTTAGCCGTCACCCCCTGGGGCCAGGCGCCCGTCAGGCGGACGCGCACGCTGTCGGGGACGCGCAGCCACAGCTCGCCCGTCGCCCACACGGCGGCCATCTCGCTACGACCGACCCCCGCCGCGAACGCACCGAGCCAGCCGAAATGGGGGGTGTGACTGTCTGAGCCGAGGACCGTGTCACCCGGCAGAGCCAGCGCCTCCTCGCTCAGCACCTGGTGGCAGATGCCACGCCCCACTTCGAAGATGTTGGTGACGCCCTGCTCAGCGGCGAAGCGGCGCGTCTCGGCGTGATTCTGGGCGTGGGCCGTTGTGGGAGCGGGCACGGCGTGGTCCATGGTGAAGGCCAGCCGCTCCGGGTACTTGACGCGCGTGACACCCAGGCTGTAGAAGGTGCGCGCGATGGGCGCGGTATTGTCATGGCTGAAGGCCAGGTCGGGCACGGCATCCACAATCTGCCCCGCCACGACCTCGGTCAATCCCGCCGCCCGCGCCAGTGCCTTTTCTGCGAAAGTCTTTCCACTCATGAGTCGTCCTCGTGGGGAGAGCGTGAAGGCGCGAAGCCGCGAAGAAGACATACATGATCCCTTTGCGCCTTCGCGTCTTTGCGCCTTTGCGTCTTTGCGTTCTACCCTACCTGAATAGGCTGGGTCGTCT
>CAZJJF010000017.1:6192-15391 GCA_964546245.1 uncultured Anaerolineales bacterium | reverse complement strand
CGGCTGACCAAGGACGAAGGACGAAGGACCAACCAGAGTAGCCTATTAGTCCTTGGCCCTTGGTCGCCTTCTACCCGACCTGAACAGGCTGCGTCGTCTCAACCGCCCAGCGGCGGAGGACGTCGTCGACGTCGTTGAGTTCGAGCGTCTTCTCGTCGGCGATGGCCTTGATATGAGCGGTGACACGCTTGATCTGCTCGTCGCTGAGGTCCAGGCCTAGCTGGTCGGCGCGGTCCTTGATGGCATTCCAGCCCGTCAACCGATGGGCGATGCTGATGTAGCGTGTCAGGCCAAAGTCCGTCGGGTTGAGGGCCTCGTAGGTTTCCGGATTGTTGAGGATGGCCTTGGCGTGGATACCCGCCTTGTGAGTGAAAGCGGTGATGCCCGTGATATAGTTGTTGAAGGGCACGCCGATACCCACCATGTCGGCCACCAGTTCTTCGACTTCGCGCAGCCTGCTCAGGCGATACTTGGCCTTGACGGCCTCGCGGTCCAGGGTGTACATGCGCGCCACCAATCCGCCCAGGGGCGTGATGCCGTTGCGCTCGCCGATGCCCAGCACCGACGTGTCGATGTGGGTCGCGCCACCTTCGAGGGCTGCGTAGGAGTTGGCAATAGCGCAGCCGGAATCGTTGTGGCCGTGGAACTCGATGTCGCTCTTGACCAGGCGGCGCAGGGTGCTGACCAGGCGGTAGACCTGGGTGGGCGTGGCGACGCCCACCGTGTCGGCGATGCCCAGGCGATCCACGACACCCAGGCGGTCGACGGCCAGGTAGACGCGGAACAGGTCAGATTCGTCGCTACGGAAGGAGTCCTCGGTGCTGAAGCGCAACTCGACCTGGGGAGCCTGCTCGCGAATGAAGGTCAGCACCTCGGCCGCCAGGTCCACAATCTGGTCGATGGACTTACCGTGGCTGAACTGGCGCAGGTAGGACGATGTGCCGATGACGGTATCGATGCCGTCTACGCCGGTGTCGAGGGCGCGCAGGGCGTCCTCCTTGTGGCAGCGGATGTGGGTCAGGATGCGAGTCTTGAGGCCGAGACGAGCGATGGCGCGGGCGTCGGCCTCACTCATCGGGGAGGCCAGGGGCGAGGTTAGTTCGATGTACTCGACGCCAAACTCGTCCAGGGCCTGTGCAACACGAATCTTCTGCTCGGTGGTGAAGTTGGCGCCGACAAACTGCTCGCCTTCGCGCAGCGTCGACTCGATGATGTTCCAACGGTCGAGGGGCATACGGCCTCCATGATGCAGGTGCGGGGTAACAAAAAAGGGCTTCCCTCAGCGAGCCAGGAAGCCACCTTGCATCCTTAACAAAAATGGCCCCCCATCTGGGAAGCCAGGCACGCGATGCGCTATGCCAATTCGAGACGGGCTACCCAGACCAAGACAGCGGCGCTTTTTTGGCGCCGCGGGGGTTGGCTTTAGCCTGGGGAACATCGACAGAGAACATGCGCGAGACTCTCCTATGGAGTTGCCCGTAGTATAGCAGGCTCGCCATTCCCTGTCAAGCGCCAATCGCAGCCGCGCGGCCAGGCTCTTGACCCGCGGCGGCGCACGGGACGCCTTCGCCTACCGCGGCCGGTCATGCGCGGCCACCTGAGTCTGCCAGTAGCGGGCTGGCCCACTTGTCGCCCGCCTTTGCCCCGCTCGGGTCTTGGCCTATACTTGAGCAAGCGAGGGCATGGGTGGGCACGCCCCACCCTACGCTGGCCGACGTTGATGCAGTTTGTGACAGGCTCTGGAAAGCAGTAGGATGAGAGGATGTCAGACACCAGCCCCGTCGATTGCAGGTTTTATCATGAAGACAGCCATCGGCAGGCGACGCGGCGCGCCTGCCGCCTGATCCAGCGGAACCCCCAATCCCCACCCTGGCATCGCGGCCTGTGCAACACATGCCCCGTGCCCGGCCTGCTGGCGGCCAATCCCTGTATCTATCTCGCCCTCGAAGCGACGGTTGTGCGTAAGATGGGCCTCTTCCAGCGGGTCCAGCCGTATGCCGTCTGTACGGCGAAGATCATCGAGCTGAACGATCCGGCCTCGTGCTGGCGCGGCTGCGACCAGTTCATGCTTCGGCGGCTTGAGAGCGACCCGATCATTTCGGTCGATGCCCTGATGGCGTCGGTGGGCGGCCAGGCCGACGATTGCTAGCCGGTGGCACGATTATTGTAACGTTGACAGTTGAGGCGGTCAGGCCTATACTTATGTGCATCACGATCGCCCGACCTTCAAGGCTTGCATAGGTAGGTATTATGCCGCTTCCGTTCATCGGCATCCCGACGCACAACGAACGCTCCAGGGAGGATAAGATCCCCCCCCGCTACGCCATGAGCCAGAGCTATACCTGGGCCGTGGAAGAGGTGGGCGGCGCGCCGTTCCTGGTGCCGTTGCTTCAAGACAAGAACACCCTGCGCACCCTCTACGACCAGATGGATGGGCTACTGCTGGCCGGCGGCGGCGACCTTGACCCCGCCCGCTACGGCGAAGCGCCCCATCCCAACCTGCTGGATGTGGATGTGCTGCGCGACCGGGTTGAGACGATTATGACTCAGTGGGCGCTGGCCGAGGGCAAGCCCATCCTGGCAATCTGTCGCGGTGTACAGATGCTGAATGTCACAGCGGGAGGAACCCTGTACCAGGACCTGCCGTCGCTGCGCCCGTCGAACCTGGTGCATCAGTGGCATCTGCTGCGCCCGCGCCACTACCGCGCCCACGCGGTGGACGTCCAGCCGGGCACGCGCCTGGAGCGCATCTTCGGCTCGCCTCGTGTCCAGGTCAATAGCCTGCACCACCAGGCAGTCAAGGATGTAGCGCCCGGTTTCGTCGTCAACGCCGTCGCCTCCGATGGCCTGGTCGAGGGCATCGAAAGCCCTAACGGTCACTTCGTCGTCGGTGTCCAGTGGCACCCGGAAGTCCTCGCCATCGAGGACCCGGTGATGCGCCAGTTGTTCGCCGCCTTCATCGAGGAGGCCAACGCCTATCGCGCCCAGCGCCTCGGCATGGACCGCGCGGCGTAGCCGCCGTGTGTTTTCCTTGTCAGTGAGTGTTCGCCCGCGACCAGGGACGAAGGACCAATGACCAATCGCACGCCGCTTCGTCGGATTGCCCTTTGGTCTTTGGTCCTTCGTCTTTGGTCCCGCCCCGCCCGTGCCTGACTCTCGCCCCATTGGCGTCTTTGATTCTGGCGTCGGCGGCCTGTCGGTCCTGCGCGAGATTCGCCACCTTCTGCCTGGCGAGGATCTCCTCTACTTCGCCGACAGCGCCCACTGCCCCTACGGGCCGCGCCCCCCCGCCGAGATCACTCACCTGAGCCACCATGTTGTCGCCTTCCTGATCGACCAGGGGGCGAAACTCATCGTCGTCGCCTGCAACACGGCATCGACGGCGGCCCTGGCGTCGCTGCGCGAGGGTTTCGCCGTCCCCTTCGTGGGTATGGTTCCCGCCGTCAAGCCCGCTGCGACCCAAACCCGTAGCGGCAAGATTGGCGTGCTGGCGACAGAGGGAACCGTGGCGGGGGGTCTGTACCACGACGTTGTCGAGCGGTTCGCCGACGGCATCGAGGTTCACACACGGGTCGGCCACGGCCTGGTGGAACTGGTCGAGGCGGGTAACGTCGATAGCCCCCACGCCGATGCCGTCGTCGCCGAGTACGTTCGCCCCCTGGTCGAAGCAGGCGTGGACACCCTCGTCCTCGGCTGCACCCACTACCCCTTCCTCATCCCTAGCATCCAGCGCGTCAGCGGCGGGCAGCTGACCATCGTCGAGCCGAGCGCGGCGGTTGCCGCTCAGACGCGGCGCGTCCTGGTCGAGCGCGACCTCCTCAACCCGCAACCCCACGGCACAACACGCTATTTCACGTCAGGCGATCGGGGGAAGTTTGAGGTTGTCCTGCGGCGCTTGCTTCGGGGAGAGATCGGAGATCAGAAATTGGAGATTGGGCAGGCGGGAGCAGGGGCCAAAGGCCGACAGCGGGGGTAGACACGCAGGCTATCCCCGCTTCTACATCTGACCTTCCAACGTTCACGGCGTCGGCGTGACCGTCCCGACAGCCGGCGTCACCCACCAGGGCGTCGGATACGGCGGCGTGAAGGTCGTGTCCACCGGCAATACTCGCGGGTCATACGTTGGGATGGGTGTCCGAGCATCCCAAGTAGGGAACGGGGGACCTCTTGGATGTTCAGGGGCAGGAACCCAGAGTGTGCCACCCGGCGTAGGCGTGAACAAGGCCTGCGGCGGTCCCGTGACGCTTAGCTGAAGACCACATCCGCCGCGCCCGCTGTGTTGGTATTGCGCAGTTGGAATATACCGCTGCTAAACACCCCAACACTGTCGATGCCATCGCCGTTCCAATCGCCCACGATGGGTTGCTGCCCACTGCTGCCGAAGGTGAAGGACAGGTCAGGCGACCCCGCCGTGTTGGCCTGACGCGGGCTATGGACTCACCCGTTCCAACCATCGCTGCGTCTCTCGCGGCGAGCGGAGGCGGGCGACGGCGAGATGCTGGTATTCGGGTTGCGACAGTTCGATGGGATACTCGCGGCGGTGCCTGGGGTGGGTTTGCACGGCCCACAGGAAGAGGGAGTCGCGGCGGAAGAAGTGGGTGACGAGGTTCTCGCGGTTGTCGTTCCACAAGCGTTCGCGGCGGAAGGCGCGGCCAAGGGTACGGCGCACCAGGCGTGTCATGACCAGAGGCAGCGGGTAGTCGAGCCAGACCAGGGTGTCGGCGCGCGCCCAGACGATGTCGCGCACCGCGCGATAGTTGCCGTCGACCACCCAGCCATCACCCGCCAGCGCCGCCTCCACCCTGGCGCGCAGTTCCGGCTTGGGGGCCGCTGTCCAGTTTGGCCCCCAGTGCAGCGCGTCCATCTCGACGTGGGGCACGCCCAGGCGTACGGCCAGGGCGCGGGCCAGGGTCGTCTTGCCCGACCCCGTCGTGCCAACCACCGTCACGCGGCGCATCGCCTCACAGCGCGGCCATCATCTGCCGCACCGCCTCTATCTCGTCCTCGTTGATGGTGTGCCCCATGCCCGGGTACAGGCGCGCATCGACCGCGCCGCCAAGACGGCGCAGCGCATCCGCGCTCTCGATGACCCGCTCCTTGGGGATGTGGAAGTCCACGTCGCTACAACCGAGAAAGACGGGCGTGCCGTCCAACGAGCCGGGATAATCGCGGGGGGTGTCATCGGGGCCGATGAGACCGCCACTCAGTCCCACCAGTCCACCGTAGCGCCGCGCATGGCGGGCGGCATACTCCAGAGCCAGACACGCCCCCTGGGAGAAACCTAACAGCATCACCCGCTCCGCCGGCAGCCCGGCCGCCTCGACGTGGGCCAGGACCGCGCCCAGCCGAGCCAGCGCCGACGATAGATAGGGCTCGTTCTGGGCGATGGGCGCAAGGAATGGATAGGGATACCAGGTATTGCCCGCCGCCTGGGGCGCGAGATAGGCGAAGCCGGGGGTATCGATCTCCGTCGCGAGGGTCAGGATGTCGTCGGCCGACGCGCCGCGCCCATGGATGAGAATCATGGCCGCGTCGGCCTGGTCCAGGGGTGCGCCCGCCGTCAGCACGACCGCGTTACGGTGGGGATCGCGGGCGACCGGTGACGTCATAGGCACTCCTCGATGATGGATAGCAGCGCCTCGCGCTCGCCAGGAATGCCATCTTCCAGGCGGGCCACGGCGACCGCGAACCGCCAGTCGTCCAATGGCTCACGCGCCAGGTCGGGCCGCGCTGTGAAATAGCCCTCCAGATACAGGTTGCGAAGGGCATTCCGCTGAGCATTGATGGCTACCTGCTCGGCCTCGCTGCCATCGGGTTTCTCGCCGACCGTGAATAGCAGGGTCGTGCGCGCCACGTCGGCCAGCGGGTGGCCCTGAGTGGCGGTCATCCAATCGAGGATGACGGGGCCGCCGGCAGTGAGCAGAACCTGCTGAGGGTGAAAGTCGAAGTGGAGCAGGCTGTCACCATCGGGTAACGCCGCCAGCCGCGCCAGAGCGGCGTCGCAGATAGCGGGCGATGCGTCGGCGCGTTGGATGGACCAGCGCAGCGCGCCTTTGATGTCGCCCAATTCCGGCGCGCGCCGCCGATGCACATCGCCGTGCAGAGCGCCCAACTGGGCGGCCAGGGCGGGGACACTAGCGGGGTCAGCCAGCATCACCTCTAGCATGTTCTGGCCAGACACACGTTCGTACACCAGGCCGCGTCGCCCGTCGAGAGTTACCTCGTCCAGCAGGCTCGGCGTTGGCAGGTCGAGGGCGCCGATGATGCGACCCACCCGCGCCTCCTGGTCGGCCCAATGGGCGGGACTCCAGGCGTAGAACAGCTTCAGGACGCGGCCTTCGCCCCAATCGAGAACCTCGGCGGTGCGGCCCACGGCCAGCACATCCCCCCTCATAGCAATTCCACATCCATCCCGGCAACCGGCCGCCGCCGGCGCCGGCCAGCCGCGCCTTGCGGCGTCACCAGCTCGCCGCCCACCGGCCGGTGGGGACACCCCTGCCAGATTTCCTCAGGAAAGATGATCTGGTCCAGGCCCGGGCCGCGCGGCACGCCTCGGTTGCTATTGAGGTCGATGCCGTGGGCCTGGTAGGCGCGATACACCAGCTGGCTGCAATAGAACCAGTCGTCAGTCTCCACCAGTGGGTAGATGGGGTTGTAGAGCTTGCCGACCTGGGCCAGGCAGAACGCGGCGACGCTGTCACGGATGGGCGCCTCCTCGCCCGGCGAGAGGTCCAGGCCCGCCAGGGGGTAGGCGATGCCGATGAGGGTGTCCCGCATGTGGCGCGCCTGGCGGGCGGCGAGGGCATCCCAGGTGTCGCCTGGCATCACGTAGGCGATGACACCGCCTACCCCGGCCTCGACGAGCCGCCCGCTCGGCCCGACGTAAACGGCTACATGGTCGATCTCGCCGGGGACCAGGCGGCCGACCGCGTACCAGAATTGCCCCGCCAGACTGCGCGGCTGCCCGTTCTGGGTACAGATGATGTCGCCGGTCTGCACTGGCAGACCATCGTAGCTGTGGTCGTTGATCACGGGCCGGCCTCGAAACGATGCATGCTCCTCCAGTGCCCTCACATTTCCACCAGGGGCCAGCCCTGCGCCCGCGCCACGGCCAGCGTCTCGCTCAATCGCCCCAGAAGGCAGAATTGGCAGGCAACACGAAGCATCCCGCGTGACGGGCCAGGGAAAGCCACCGCATCAGGGCGGGGTGGTCGGCTGCGTCAGCTTCGGGTCGGCCGATACCCAGCAGTTGCCGCTGGTGCCATCGGGGCAGATGACCCGCCACCAGCCCTTGTTGGCGCTGACGCCGGTGACCTTGGCCGTCTGCCCGGCGAAGATCTGACCGATGCGCGGGTAGTTCACGCCCGGCCCGCTACGCAGGTTGACGTTGATGAGGAAGCGGATGTACTGGGTGTCGGTCGGCGACGCTGCGATGGCCGGGGTGGCCGTCGGCGCTCGCGTCGGCTGGGCGGCGCGTGCGGTCGGCTGCCCGGCGGCGGCCGTCGGGCGCGCACCGGCGAGCGTGGGCAACGGAAGCGCCGTAGGCAGTGAGGCGGGGGGAGCAATGGCCGTCGCCGGGGCCGCCACCAGCGCGGGGATAGTCGCCGCCGCCGAGGGGTCGGGCGATGCGTCGCGTTGGCAAGCGCCGAGGCCAACGACGAAAGTGACTACCAGGGCGGTCAGAACGAGAGGGCGAAGCATGTCATCCTCTTTGCTGGGCCAACGCTAGCCCCATGCCTGAAGCTCGATGGGCCATGACACCACCGCCTGTCTCAGGCAGTTGGAGCCAACTCCCCCACAGCCGCCTCATAGAGCACGACGGGACAGAAGTCGACGCCGTTGGGCCACACCAGCGTACCCGCCTCATCGTCGACGCGAACCTGTCTGAAGAACTCGAGATCCTGCAACGGCGTTAAGACGCCGCCTCGTCCGCGCAGCCGCGGCGCGAAGTCTATCACGCCTTGCTGGCCGTCAGCGAAAGTCAGGCGCAGCCGATAACCGTCCAGATAGCGTACCGAAACAACGCGAGGTAGCACTTACGCCCTCCTGCCTCACTCTAGCGGCTCGATCTTCATAGGCACACTGTCAGCGCGCATCAGTTCCCAATTCTCCAACAACTCGTTCTGGTGAAGCGCCGCCCATTCGATCACCATTGAATTGGCTCGCCTGGGCAGCCCGCCGCGGAGCACCTCGATAGGTGCGATACCGAACTCTGCCTGTGATGATCCATAAATCGCATGGAAGTGCGGCGGATTGTGCTCGTCGTAGTACATGCGAATGATGATGCCGAAGAAGCGGCTGATCTCAGGCATCGGTGTTCTGTTCGGCTTTCCGAATCAAGCGAAGCACAGCGTGGATTGTGGCCAAGTAGTAGTAGAACATCCAGCTGTACCAGATGGAGCGGTCGTAGCCCGTCTTCTGCTTGTCATTGTGGTGACGAAGGCCGAAGTTGTTTGCAATGTTGAAGAGGTCGTTCTCATCCTTTGCTGTCATGACCTCCTGAAGCCGCGGGCGAAGAAATTCGAGGACATCTGCCAGGTCACGAATAGCATCACGTCTCTCATCGAGAGAGGCATTATGACGACGATACTTTCGCATGGCGATATCCACTCTTTGCTCGACGTTCTCGTGATCATACTTGGGCAGATCGGCTCGGAAGAGGTTTTCAAGGCCTGTTTCGGCAAGTGCAAGAATCTCGCCATCCATGGATAGCTCAAAACCACTTCTGTAGTCGGCTAATATGCCGTTGACTTCACGACGAAACACGGCCTGGTCAGCAGCATGGTCAAACCTACTCCAATGCATGCCGCACTCGTTGTAACTGTGGTAGTAGCCATCAATGGGTTTCGAAACCCAATCGTATATGAACTCGATCATGTCAAAGAGATCGTCCTCAGAATAGTTCGCGACATGTACCTCGACAGGATACAGATTCGTTTTCCGTATGGCTTGACCTCGACGTCGCTGCCCAATTGACCCGCAACACTTCCCGCGTCCACACAACCGTAACCAAACGCCTCCTGAAAGTAGCCTTGCCTTCCGAACTCCTTATAGACGCCGAGGAAGAGCCGCTTCAGTAGGTCCAGATCAATTGTTGGACCCTGCGGATGTCCTCCTGTCCTAACGGAATAATAACGTCGTCGGCTCATGCTTGTCGAATAACAGCCACTAATGTAGCGTGTACACGCTACATCGACAG
>CAZJJF010000017.1:2925-6182 GCA_964546245.1 uncultured Anaerolineales bacterium | reverse complement strand
GCCCGTTCTCGGGCATACTCCAAGAAGCTCTAGACGTAGTGTAGATTCAAGGCCACAGTATGTCAAGCGCAATTCACATCGTCGTGTGTTGGGCGAAAGGACATGTCAGACTCCTCGGCTAGCGGCCATCGCCGCGTCGCGGCCTGACGCGCGAACGACGGGCGCTGCCAGGCTGAGGGCAAACCAGCTGGGGAAAGCGCGGGCGAGGGCGGCTGGCCCGTCCACCTCGATCTGCCGCTGGCGTAGCGCACGGGCGAAGCTCATGCGCCCTAACCAGACCTGGAAGCAGGTGGCAATGTCTGCCTTGACTAGAACATCAATGTCGTAGCCCGGATGGGTCAGGCATACGGATACATCGTCTGGCGCGAGGATGAGCCAATATGTGACTGTCTCCGCCCCGCTGAAGTCGAACTGCACGACCACGCGCCGCGCCGGCAATCGGTCACAGTAGACTCGGTCGCGCATCCACCATAAGAGCAGCAGCGGGTCAATCTCCTCGGCTGTCGGCGGGCCGAATGCCCAACGCGCGCCCCAGGCCAACAAAGCATTGATTACCCCCTGCAACTCCTCGCCCGCCTGGGTCAGGTGATACTCCGTAGCCCGCTCGTGACCCATGACCCGCTTCTCTAAGATGCCTATGCGTTGCAGGTAGCGGAGGCGCGCCGCCAGCAGCGCCCGCGAGATGCCAGGCAAGCCGCGCTCCAGGTCGTTGAAGCGCCGTGTCCCCGTGAGCATATCCCGCACGATCAGCAGCGTCCAGCGGTCACCCAAGATCTCCACTGCCTTCGCGATGGGGCAATACTGGCCGTAGCTGCGCATAGTCGGTCTCCTTCGATGCGGCGGCGACAGGTTCAGAAAATGAACTAGACCCCCTTGAACTGGGCGGTAAAATGGCAACACGGGGGCCGAATTATACTTGCGTCAGGCCAGGCCGCCAGCGGCCGGCCGCGCAACCTTCAGGGGAGAAGGAGGAAGGAGGATCTCATGTCTCAGGCGAGGCATCAGACGGTTGCAACTGAAGCGGCGGAGATGTACGAGGCGCTCTTCGTTCCGGTACTCTTCCAGCCCTGGGCCTATCAGGTGGCGAACGCGGCGGCCGTTCAGCGCGGCGATCACGCCCTCGATGTGGCGTGCGGCACAGGCGTACTGGCGCGGGAGATGGCGGCGCGGGTTCAACCGACCGGCTCGGTTGTGGGTCTCGACCGGGATGAGAGTATGCTGGCAGTGGCCGCGCGCCTCTCACCGGAGATTGGTTGGCGGCACGGCGCCGCCGAGGCATTACCCTTTGCCGATGACAGCTTCGATGCCGTCGGTAGCCAGTTCGGCCTGATGTTCTTCACTGACCGGCGGGCAGCCCTGAGGGAGATGATGCGGACACTACGCCCCGGCGGGCGGCTGGCCGTAGCTGTCTGGGACGCCCTGGAGCGGACGCCCGGCGAAGCAGCATTCACCCGCCTGCTTGAGGATCGCTTCGGCGCATCGGTTGCGGATATCTTGCGCGTGCCTTTTGCCCTGGGCAATCCTGGCGAGGTGAAGGCTTTGTTCGCAGAGTCGGGCATACCGTCGGCCACGCTCACGACCCACCAGGGAACGGCGCACTACCCGTCGCTTCGCGATTGGGTCTCAACTGAGGTGAAGGGCTGGCCGCCCCTGGCTCAGCGCCTCGACGAGGCGCAGTTTGAGGCGCTGCTGGCGGCCGCCCAGGAGCAGCTTCGGTCATTCGTGGCGAGGGACGGCACAGTAGCCTTCAGTATGCCGGCGCATATCGTAACAGCGACCAAAGGCTGAGGCTCAGTGTTGACGGTCACGCCGAGGACGTGGATGTCGAAGACGGTGGCGGCGGCGGCGTTATCGCGGCATCGATGAGGACGTGGAGGGCGGGCCAGTCGCCTTGCTCGACTCAGCGCCACCAGATGCAAACAACAAGGCACGAAGAGGAACCCTCCCCTCTTCGTGCCTTATGTCGTCGTGCCCTTCGTGCTATCGAGACGGTACGAGCAGCTAGCGCCGAGGTCGTCACCCGCTCATGGCGGGCTGCTGGGAGCGCTTGATGCGGCTAAGCGCCTCCAGCGGCGTGGCGAAAGGTAGATGGTTGAGGTCCTTGTACTTGCGCAGCAGATGGTAGGTCAGCAGCAACTGAGTCAGGGCCAGGGGGTGGCTGTGCTCTGAGCCGCCACCGCTCTGATAGTCGCCGAACTGATCATCGCGCAGGGGGCACAGATCGGGCAGATGTTGCCAGATAGCCTCCTCCAAAGCGGCGGCATGCTCGCCTGCGACACCGCCGTCGATGTCGAGAATGTCCGCCGGCCGCCCACTGTCGCGGCCCAGCCCCAGGCGAATGCCGTAATCAGGATGGGTCTCGTTCTCCAGCAGGTAGCTCAGATCGGGGTGCGGGATGGTCGGTCGTAGCGTCAGGCGCACGTTCAGCGTCCCGTTGGCGGCCTCCGCCGGCTGGCCGGTCGGCGGGTAGAAGCTGACCACGATGTCGGCATGGGCACGCTGGGGGCGGATGAAGTCGCGGGAGTCCGGCTCGCGTCTTACCAGCTCGGCGCGCACCTGGTCGGGAGTGTAACCGCGCTTGGTCGTGTCGCGGCGTATCTTCCACACGTGGCGCAGCTCCTCGGGCGGGTCGAGATAGACCTTGACGTCGTAGAACTGACGCAGGTTGGGTGTGGAGTAGCCCAACAGACCCTCGACGATGACGAAGTCGCGCGGCTGAACGTACTGGGGCCGGGTGAGCGTGCCGTTGGAGTGATCATAGACCGGTTTGAGGATGGGCTGCCCGTAGTGCAGCCGCTCCATGTGAAGCTCCATCACATCGATGTAGTTGCAGTCGGGGTGGAGCGCCGAGATGCCGATCTCCGCGCGCTCCTTGCGGTCATATTTGTGGTAGTCGTCGGTGCACACGTGGGTGACACGCTCGGGGCCCAGGATATTCACCAGGCCGCGAGTCAGGGTGGTCTTGCCGGCCGCGCTATCGCCGACGATACCCAGGATGATGGGGCGGCGTCCTGTTCTCATAAGCGTTGCTCTCCTGTAAAGCGCCTACGCGCCATCGTCACTATCGAGGCCGCCGCGAAAGACACGGCTGACACGGATGTCGGCCGCGTCGATGCGGGTCAATTCGTCGGCGCTGATACGGCCGCCGTGGGCCAGCAGGCGGTTGGCCTGGCGCAGCTTCAGACGGTCGATGGCGTTGCGAACGCTGCGGGCATTGGCGAAGTGGGGCGGGGTGACACGCAGGGCCAGGTACTCGA
>CAZJJF010000017.1:0-2915 GCA_964546245.1 uncultured Anaerolineales bacterium | reverse complement strand
CGTCGTCGAAGTGATAGCGCTGCTGCTGCAACATCAGCTCGGCAATCGCCATCAGTTCGTCCAGCTCGTAGTCGGGGAAGTCCAGGTGGTGGGCGATGCGCGAGTGAAAGCCCGGATTGGACTGGAAGAAGGTGTCCATGCGGTCCCTGTAACCCGCCAGGATGACCACCAGATCCTCGCGCTGATTCTCCATCACTTGAAGCAGCATCTCGATGGCTTCCTGACCATAGTCGCGTTCGTTCTCGGGGCGGTACAGGTAGTACGCCTCGTCGATGAACAGCACACCGCCCATCGCCTTCTTAAGGACTTCCTTGGTCTTGGGCGCGGTGTGACCGACGTACTGCCCCACCAAATCGTCGCGGGTGGCGACCACCAGATGGCCGCGCCGCACATAGCCCACGTGATGTAGAATCTTCGCCATGCGCAGCGCGACGGTGGTCTTGCCCGTGCCGGGACGGCCAGTGAAGCTCATGTGCAGCGAGGGCCGCTCGGTGCTGAGGCCCAGGTTCTCGCGCAGGCGAGCTACCAGCAGCAGGGCGGCGATCTCGCGCAGTCGCCGCTTGACCGGCTTCAGGCCCACCAGTTCGCGGTCCAGCTCGCCCAGAATCTCCTGGACGTTGGACTCGCGAACCATCTCGTCCAGGTCAATCAGGCTGTCGGTCGTGGCTATCTGATCCATATTGTCTCAACTCCGGCGCATATTCCGGTTGTGCTCCGACTGTCACTTCGAGATGACCGTCCCGCGCGTCATTCGTACCGCTGGCCGCTGGGTCTGTCGGCGGCATAGGGGCGCAGGGTGTAGCGCACCTGGCGATCCGCAACCTCCTGCCGCTCCAGGTAGAAGCCCGGCTCCTGCATGGGGCGGTTGACAATGAAGCTGATGGCTGTCGTCTGGCGGCCCAGGCGACGGTCGTAGCCATTGACGCGGATGTACTGGTTGGGGAAGGCGGCGCGGCAGGCGTTGATCTCGTTCATGACTCCGGCGGCGTCCTTCAGGTCGAACATGGGCATGCCCCACATGTCCCAGTAGACGTTGCGCGGGTGGGGGTCATCGGTGTACTCGACTGACACCGGCCAGTCGTTCTCCAGGCAGTACTGCACCTGGGCCATGATCTGCTCGTCGGTCAGGTCGGGCAAGAAGGAGAAGGTTCCCTGGGTGATACGCATCGATATGCTCCTCGCTTGGGCATCAATACGTCGGCGTGACCACGACGTCGGGGGTATCGGTCGACTCGAAGTTGAAGGTGACGTCCTTCCAGATCTCCAGCGCCTTGTACAGCGATGGCGACCAGCGGGCTGCCCGCGCCAGAATGTCCGGCCCTTCGTTCAGGTAGTCGCGGCCCTCGTTGCGCGCCTGGATCATGGCTTCCACGGCGATGCGGTTGGCCGCCGCGCCCTGGGCGATGCCGTCGGGGTGGCCAATAGTGCCGCCGCCGAACTGGAGCACGACATCCTCACCCAGCAAATGCAGCAACTGGTGAATCTGCCCGGCGTGGATGCCCCCCGACGCCACGGGCATCGTGCCCGGCATCGAGGCCCAGTCCTGCTCGAAGTACAGGCCGAGCATGGGGTTGGCGTCAATCTTGTCCTCGCGCAGGGTCGTGTAATAGCCCTTGACGTTGCTGGGGTCGCCTTCGAGCTTGCCGACGACGGTTCCGGCGTGGATGTGGTCCACGCCTGCCAGGCGCATCCACTTGGAGATGACGCGGACGCTGACGCCGTGGGTCTTCTGGCGGGTATAGGTGCTGTGGCCCGCGCGATGCAGGTGCAGAATCAGGCCATTCTTGCGCGCCCACCTGGACATGGACTGGATAGCGGTGTAGCCGATGGTCAGGTCGATCATGATGATGACGCTGCCCAGCTCCTTGGCGAAGTCGGCGCGCTCGTACATCTCCTCCATCGTGCCCGCCGTCACATTCAGGTAGTGGCCCTTGATCTCGCCCGTCATGGCCTGGGCCTTGTTGACGCCCTCCATGCAGAACAGGAAGCGGTCGCGCCAGCGCATGAAGGGCTGGCTGTTGATGTTCTCGTCGTCCTTGGTGAAGTCGAGGCCGCCTTGCAGCGCCTCGTACACCACACGCCCATAGTTGCGCGCCGAGAGGCCCAGCTTGGGCTTGACCGTCGCGCCCAGCAGCGGGCGGCCGTACTTGTTCAGGTACTCGCGCTCCATGATGATGCCGTGGGGCGGACCCTGGAAGGTCTTGGTATAGTGGGGCGGGATGCGCATGTCTTCCAGCCGCAGCGACTTGAGGGCCTTGAAGCCGAAGACGTTGCCGATGATGGAGGACGTCAGGTTGGCGATGGAGCCTTCCTCGAACAGGTCCAGGTCATAGGCGATGTAGGCGATGTACTGGTCGGTGCCAGGCACCGGGTCGACGCGGTAGGCTTTAGCCTGGTAGTGCTCGTGGGCAGTCAGGCGGTCGGTCCACACGACCGTCCACGTAGCCGTAGACGACTCGCCCGCAACGGCGGCGGCCGCCTCAATCGGCTCGATGCCCTCCTGGGGCACGATGCGGAAGGCGCACAGGATGTCGGTGGGCTTGGGGGTGTAGTCGGCGTCGTAGTACCCCATGTCAGCGTAGGGGGTCACGCCCGCCGACCAGCGGCTCTTGTCGCCATTGGTAGCTTTTGCCATAGGACAGCCTCCTCAGAGGGTGAAGGGAGCGGAATGACGCACTGCATCACTGCCTCCACTATACATCCGAGTCCGCCACAATTCAATAGTCAAACGGGCTGTTTTGACGCAGTGCGTGATATAATCGGCTATTCCAATGGGGGAGAGGGTGTATCAAGCGAGGGGGACGGACCTAGCCATTGGTGTAGGCGATGCCGCAGCTGGCATTTGGGGAACAAAGTTACTAATGAGCTACCGCCTGTTCCAACTGATGTTACGTCTGGTTGACAATCAGCGCCGG